>JBOGYA010000053.1:0-12803 GCA_050696515.1 Solirubrobacteraceae bacterium | reverse complement strand
GGCCTGCAAGGCCCTCACGGTGGCCGCGATCACCGGGATCGAGGCGGCGAGCCCGGCGGCGAGCGTCAGCAGCGCATCGCTCAGCCGCCGAGCGATCGGAGGGCGGCCGTCGCGCCGTGCGTCGGGGTCAGCTTGGTGGGCCGGCGGCGTGGGCTCTTTGGCGAGCGGCGGCTCGCCGAGGGGGCTGGTGGTGCGGGGGGAGGGGCCCACCTCCGCGGCCGCTCACTCCTGCGGCAGGTAGGGCGCGAGCTCGCGGCGGGCGATCGAGAGCTTGTGGACCTCGTCGGGGCCGTCGGCCAGGCGCAGTGTGCGCAGGTGGGCGTAGGCCCAGGCGAGCGTGAAGTCGTCGGAGACCCCCCCGCCGCCGTGGACCTGGATCGCGCGGTCGATCACCTTCAGGGCGATCGAGGGGGCGGCGACCTTGATCGCGGCGATCTCGGTGCGGGCGTTGCGGTTGCCGACGGTGTCCATCAGCCAGGCGGCCTTGAGCGTCAGCAGGCGGGCCATCTCGAGCTCGATGCGCGACTCGGCGATCCAGTCCTGGATGTTGGCGCGGGTGGCGAGCGGCTGGCCGAAGGTGACGCGCGAGACCGCCCGGCGGCACATCGCCTCCAGGGCGCGCTCGGCGGCTCCGATTGAGCGCATGCAGTGGTGGATGCGGCCGGGCCCGAGGCGGGCCTGAGCGATCATGAAGCCCTCGCCCTCGCCGGCGATCAGGTTGGTGGCGGGGACGCGCACGTCCTCGAAGAGGATTTCGGCGTGGCCCTCGTGGTCGTAGTAGCCGAACACAGGCAGCGCGCGCACCACCTGCACCCCGGGTGTGTCGAGCGGCACGAGGATCTGGCTCTGCTGGCCATGGCGCGGCCCGTCGGTGCGCGTCTTGCCCATCACGATCATGACCCGGCAGTGGGGGTGCAGCGTCCCCGAGATCCACCACTTGCGCCCGTTGAGGACGTACTCGTCGCCGGAGCGCTCGATCCGCAGCGCGATGTTGGTGGCGTCCGAGGAGGCGACGTCGGGCTCGGTCATCGCGAACGCGGAGCGGATCTCCCCGGCGAGCAGGGGGTCGAGCCAGCGCTCGCGCTGCTCCTCGGTGGCGAACTGGTGCAGCACCTCCATGTTGCCGGTGTCGGGCGCCGAGCAGTTGCATGCCTCCGAGGCGATGTGGCTGCGCCCGAGGATCTCCGCGAGAGGGGCGTAGTCGCTGTTGGAGAGCCCCGCGCCGCGGTCGGGGTCGGGCAGGAACATGTTCCACAGCCCGCTCTCTCGCGCGCGCGTCTTAAGCTTCTCCATCACGGCGGGCTGGATGTGTTGCATCCCAGCTGCCCCGCCGGACTCGCGCAGCTGGCGCTCGTAGATGGGCTCGGCGGGGTACACGCGCTCGTCCATGAACGCGGTCAGGCGCTCTTTGAGCTCTAGGCAACGGGCGCTGGGCTGGAAGTCCATCGGTCTCCTCCTGAGGTGGGGTGGTGACCTGTATATCGATTTGGATGGCGTGCGCGTGGCCGGCCCCGGTATCTGTCCCTAAACTGAAGCCTGAGGGTTGTGAAGGTTGGGTTGAGCGTTCGGATAGCGGGGACAGGCGTGTGCACAGGGCCAAGCCTAGAACTGGTGCGGAACACGCGGGCAGGGGCATCCGTACGCTCGAACTTGAAGCCATCGTCCGCGACAGATAGAGTCTTAGAGAGAATCGCCACCGTTCTTCGGGCTGGGAGGCTCGGAGATCTCGATGTCGCCGGGCCGAGCGCGGTTCGGAGCTACCCGGATCGAGGCGACTAAAGTCCTAGTCAAACACACAGAGGAGAGAGAAGCTGATGATGCGCAGAGCATCCACTAGAAGGGCCTTGCTCGGCCTTGGCGTCGTGGGGCTGCTGGCCGGTCTGCCGGCCTCCGCCGCGGCGAAACCCGAAGTCACGCTCAAAGCGGCGGCGGTGCCCATCCCGATCAACTTGAGCAACCCGCACAGCGCAACCTACCCCGGGACCGGCGACATCCTCGGGGCGGGCGCCGCGCTGGAAGTCGAATTCAAGATCACCGGGACCGAATACGGCGGCAGTCCCGCCCCGATCACCCAGATCAAGACCTACGCGCCCGCCGGCACGAAGCTGACCACGAAAGGGTTCGCCACCTGCTCGGAAACCGTGCTCAAAGAAAAGGGCCCCGAAGGGTGCCCGAAGAAGTCCTACGCCAGCCCCATCGGCGAAGCGCAGGGCCACGTCAGCTTCGGCAGCGAACGCGTCTACGAGAAACTGACGGTGCAGGGGTTCTTCGCCCCCGGCGGCGGGCTGCTGTTCTTCGCCGACGGAAGGTCGCCGGCCTCGATCGAACTGATCTCCAAGGGGACCATCACCAACGGAGGCGGCGCCTTCGGGCCGACGGTCACAGCCGAAGTGCCGCTGGTCGAATCGGTTCCCGGGGCACTCGACGGGTCGGCCGAATTCATCAAGGTCAAGGTCGGCGCTGCGTACAAGAAGCATGGGAAGCTCATCTCCTACGGGACCGTGCCCAAGAAATGCCCGAAGGGCGGCTTCCCGCTCAAGACGGAAATGACGTTCCTGGGCGGCGAAGTAGTCACGTCCGAATACCACGCTCCGTGCCCGAAACACAAGAAGTAGGTTGATGGCAAGGAGCTAGACCAAGTCATGAGCGCCCGCCTCCGGCGGGCGCTCGGCCGAACGAGAGCGGGCGGGGGCGACCCAGCGGAGAGGGGCCGCCCCCGTGTGCTGGCCGATCTTCGATCGGCCGGGACGGAGGAGGAAGGACCGGTTGTGAGTACTGCAGGGTCGTCGAGGAGGGGTGTGGTCGCAGCGATCGCCGGTGCGCTCGGCGTCGCGGTGCTCGTCGGCGCGATCCTGCTCGCCACGGCGGCGGGAGGCTCCAGCGGGGGCTACACGGTCCGCGCGATCTTCGACGACGCCGTCAACCTCGTCCCCAGCGAGGACGTCAAGATCGACGGCGTCAAGGTCGGCACGGTCGGCTCGGTCGCCCCCACCCCGCAAGGCAAGGCGGCGGTCACGCTGGACATCGCCAACCCCGGCTTCCAGGACTTCCGCGCCGACGCATCCTGCACGATCAAGCCGCAGGCGCTGATCGGGGAGAAGTACGTCGACTGCCTGCCCACCCAGGCGCGCCCCGAAGGCACACCGTTGCCACCGCCGCTGGGGCAGATCCCAGCGGGGCGGGAAGGCGCGGGGGAGCGGCTGCTGGAAGTGACCCACACCTCCAGCCCGATCGGCGTGGACCTGCTCAACGACATCAACCACCTGCCCGAGAACCAGCGCTTGGCGATCATCCTCAACGAACTCGGCACTGGTCTCGCGGGGCGCGGCAGCGACCTGAACGCGGTCCTGCACCGTTCCAACCCCGCGCTGCGCGAACTGGAAAAGGTGATCGGCATCCTCGCCTCGGAGAACAAGGTGCTCGGGGACCTCGCCGTCGAAGGCGACCGGGCGCTGATCCCGATCGCCCGCGACCGCCACCAGTTCGCCGAATTCTTCGCCCAGCAGAACACCGTGCAGACGGCGACCGCCCGCCACCGCGGCGAGCTCGCCGAAAACCTGCGCGAATTCCCCGCCTTCCTGCGCGAGTTCCGCCCCTATCTGAAACGCCTCGAACAGTTCGCCGCGGAATCCATCCCGACCTTCGCGGACCTCGGCGTGGCGGCCCCCGGCATCAACCGCACGTTCGCGAACATCCCCGCGATCTCGCGCAGCGCGACGCAGTTCTTCGTGACCCTGGGCCAGGCCTCCAAGGGCATCGGGCAGGGGCTCACAGGCGCGCAGCCGCTATTGCGCCAGCTGGAGTCGCTGGGCAGCGCCGCGAAGCCGTTCGCGAGCAACTTCTCCGCGCTGCTCTCGAGCTTCCGCTCCACCGGCGGCCTGGAGCGCCTGATGGACTTCATCTTCCTCGGCACCAACTCCGCCAACGGCTACAACGCCCTCGGCCACTTCGTCCGCGCCGGTCAGATCAGTACGGCCTGCGTCGCCTACAAGATCGCTCCCTCGAGCGGTTGCGAAGCGAACTTCGCCGGCGGCGCGGCGACGGCCACGAAAGCGAGCGCCGCGTCGAACCCGAGCGACACGAGCCTCGCGATGGAGCGCGTCCTAGCGATCGCCCACGGCGCCACCGTGAAGCAGGCGATCGCGGAGTACCCGGGCTCCGAAACGGCGGCGAGCCCCTTCGGGGGCGGCGGCTCCACGGGATCGGGTGCCGCGGCCGTCGCCCAGCCGGTGGGCGGCGCGAGCGCCGGCACGACCTACTACACGCCAAGCAGCGAAGGCTCCGAAGCGGGCGGACTGCTGCTCAACTATCTGCTCGGCAACTGATCCTATGAACCCGCAACCCCACAGCCATGGCTTCCACGTCGGCGCCCGGCTGGCCCTCGCGGGGGCTCTCGCGCTGACGCTGCTCCCCATGAGCGCTGTTGCCGCGCAGGGCGAAACGGCAGGCGGGCCTGCGCCGGCTGGCGCAATCTCCACCTCCAACACCGAAACCTCAACCTCAACTTCTACCTCGACATCCACAGCTCCCGCCTCCGAAGCGCCCGCGGGCGTTCATGGACAGGTGAGCGAACCGGGCGCGAGCACCGAAACGACGCCCGCCACCGGGGGCGAGCCTGGCAGCACGGAAACGACTCCCACGAGCACCGCGCCCGAAGTCAAGGCCCAGAGCCCGCAGGCCGCGAGCACGCCGGGCGGGGCGGGCCGGTCTCCAAGCCCCCACGGCCACGCGCACAGGCGCAGCGGGGCGAACGGGAAGGAAGGCCCATCCAACCCGGCCAAGCCCTCGACGCCGCCCGCGCCGTCGCCCTCGACGCTCACCCCGCCGGGGTGGGTGGGCTCCGGATCACTCGGTGCGCCGATCTCGGGGGTCCCCGACTTCTTCATCGAAAGCTTCCGCATCCCCCCGTTCCTGCTGCCGATCTACCAGGCGGCGGGCACCGCCTACGACATCCCCTGGCAGGTGTTGGCGGCGATCAACGAGGTCGAGACCGACTACGGGCGCGACCTGAGCGTCTCGAGCGCCGGCGCGGAGGGGTGGATGCAGTTCCTGCCCTCCTCCTGGGCCCAGTACGGGGTGGACGCCAACGGCGCCGGCTACGAGGACCCCTACAACCCGGCCGATGCGATCTTCGCTGCCGCCCGCTACCTGCAGGCGGCCGGCGGTGCGGGGCACATCCGCGCGGCGATCTACTCCTACAACCACTCTCAGGCGTACGTGGAATCGGTGATGCTGCGCGCGCAGCTGCTCGGTGGCACGCCGCCGGAACTGCTGAGCGCGATCGCGGGTCTGACCGAATCGCGCTTCCCGGTGCACGCGCCCGCGCACTTCACGGACGGCTTCCCCGTCGTCTCCGAAACCGGCCCACCCGGAGCGGGCGGGCTGGGGTCGGGCCGGTCCAAGACGCTCGCGGGGACGACGATCTACTCCCAAGCGGGGGCGCCGGTGATCGCTGTGCAGGACGGGCAGATCACCGCCGTCGGGGACTCGCCGGCGCTGGGCCGCTACGTCTCGCTGCGCGACGCCTACGGCAACACCTACACCTACGCGCAGCTCGGCAGCGTGGCCGCGCTGTATCCGGTGCTCGAACCGCGCATGCAAACCGCGGTCAGCCCGCGGATCACCCGGCCCGGCGCGAGTTGGGGTGGGTGGGGACACCGATCCCCCCGGCCGATCGTGCCCGCGAGCGCCGGCGTGCAGCCGCACTCCCCGCTCTCGCAGGCCGCCGTCAGCTCGAGCCTGGCGATGGGGGCGGCGAGCGGCCTGGAAACGCCCCCCGCGCCAGTGGCGGCCGCGCCGCCGCCGGCGCTGTCTGCGCCGCCCGCGCCGGCCGTGACCCCGCGGGTGTTCCGCTTAGGGCCCGACGAGGTCTACCTGCATCCGCTCGTCCCAGGTGTGCAAGTGCTGGCCGGGACGGTGCTTGGGCACGTCGGTACGGCGGGCGGACAGGAAGCCGCGCCCGCCCAGGCGCCGCCGGTGTCCACCGCTCCAGCTCCTCAGCTCAGTCCGGCCGGCCAGCCCGAACCGCACATGCTCTTCCAGATCCGCCCCGCCGGCGCGGGGGCGCCGTCGATCGACCCCAAGCCGATCCTCGACGGGTGGGTGCGTCTGGAAGAGACCTCGATCTTCAGGGCCAAGGGCGAGAACCCGTTCCTGGCGACCTCGCCGACCGTCGGGCAGGTGCTGCTGGAGTCCAAGCCCCAGCTCGAGCGGCAGGTGCTCCGCGACCCCGGCGTCCACCTTGCACGGTGCGAGCGGGGTGAGGTGCGGGCCAGCCAGGTCGACCGGCGGGTGCTGGCGACGCTCGAGTTCCTCTCGGTCTCCGGCCTGAGTCCCACGGTCGCCGCGGCCAGCTGCGGACACAGATCCAGCTTCCCCGGCGTGCGCAACCTCTCTGGCGCAGGCGCGGGCGATGTGGTGGACATCTCCGCGCTCGACGGCACCCCGATCGCCGGGCACGAAGGACCGGGATCGGTCGCGGACATCGCGGTGCGCCGGCTGCTGCGGCTGCAGGGCACGATGAAGCCCGCGCAGATCGTCAGCGCGTTCAGCTACCCGGGGACCGACAACACGCTGACGCTGCCCGGCTACCGCGGCCTGATCCACGTCGTCTTCGCCTCCCCGCTCTCGGCGTCCTCCCGCCTGGGCGCCCGGGCGGCGCGTGCGATCGGCTCACCGCTCTCTCCCAGCCAGTGGATTCAGCTCGTCGCGCGGCTCGGAGAGATCCCCGAGCCGGCCGTGGCGGGCAAACCCTCCGCGGCCGCGATCCCCGACCCCGGCAGCGGGTCTCCCGCCGGCGGGTCAGCTACGGGCGCAGGCGGGAGCGCGGGCACCGCGGGCGTGCCGGGTGGATCCTCGACGGCGGCGCCTGCAACCGCCCCCAACGCAAGCGCAACTCCCTCCGGCAACGCGGGAGGTGGGTGAGATGGCCACGACCACGCCACCTCCTCCGCCTGTGCGCGGGCCGCTCCCGCCGCCGGCCGGTCCCTCGGGGCCGGTGCGGCCGGTCTCCCCTCCGCCGCGGAGCGTGGGCCGGTGGGTCGCCGCCGGTGCGCTGGCGGTGGTGGTGGCGGTCGTCGCCTACCTCGCGTTCTCTGGTGGCGGGGGGGCGAGCTATCGGTTCGAACTGGAAAACGCCAGCCAGCTCGTGCTCGGCGACCAGGTGCAGGTCGGCGGCGTGCCCGTGGGCAGCGTCACTGGCATCACGCTTGCTCACAGCGGCAAAGCGCTGATCACGATCGACGTGGAAGGCTCGCTGGTGCCGCTGCACGAAGGCACGACGGCGCAGGTCAGGGTGCCCTCGCTGACGACCGTCGCCGGACGCTACGTGGCGCTCTCCCCCGGCCCCAACAACCGGCCGGCGCTGCCCGCGGGCGCATTGCTGCCGCCCGGCTCCGCGCAGGGGACCACCGACCTCGACCAGCTGTTCGACACGCTGAACCCGCGCACCCGCAAAGGCCTGCAGGAGCTGTTCGTGGGGACCGCCGAACAGTACGCGGGCGCCACCCAGGCGGCGGGCATCTCCGCGGAATACTTCGGCCCCGCGCTCGCCTCCGCAAGCCACATCTTCGATGAGCTGACCCGCGACCAGCAGACGTTCACCAACTTCCTCGTGCAGTCCGCCAAGGCGCTCTCCACGATCGGCGCGCACCGCTCCGAACTCACCGACCTGGTCGGCAACGCCGATCGGACCTTCCAGGCGCTCGGCTCCGAGCAGGCGACCCTCCAGCGCGGGGTGGCGCAGCTGCCGGCTACGCTCCAGCAGGGCAACCGCGCGTTCGCGCAGCTGCCCTCCACGTTCGCCGCGCTGCACCGGCTGGTGGACGTCGCCGGGCCCGACACCAAGCAGCTCGCGCCCTTCTTCCAGCGGCTGACGCCGCTGGTGGTCACGGCGGCGCCGGTGTTGCACAACCTCAGCCTCGCGCTCAGCCGGCCGGGGCCGAGCAACGACCTCACCGACTCCGCGCTCGCGCTGCCCGCGCTCGCGCGGATCCTGGCGGGCGGCTCAGCCAACGACGTCAAGGCGCTGCAGGAATCGGTGCCGGTGACCGCCTTCTTCGGTCCCTACTCGCCCGACCTGGAGGGTGCCGTGCGCGACTTCGGCACGAGCGCCGGCTACTACGACGGCGACGGCCACTACGCGCGCATCAGCCCCGTGTTCGACAACTTCAAGCTCGGCGCCGGCAACACGCTCACCCCGGTCAACCCGCCGCAGGGACTGCAGGGACTGCACACCCGCGAACTGCGGCGCTGCCCCGGCGCGGGCGCCACGCCCTCGCCGGCCGACGGCTCGGCGCCCTTCGCCGACAACGGCCAGCTCGGCTGCGACCCCACGCAGGTGCCTTAGTGGTCCGTCCTGCAAATCCGTCGGCGCTTGGATCGGCTGCAAACCTTCGCCTGCCTTTGTCCTCGGTCGGGTCCGTAGTGCTACTACTGTCCCCTCCCTGCGTCCGCGGCAGGCTCGGTTTTCGCTCGCCCAAGCACCACCTACTTCACAGGACGAACCACCGATGAACCCGCGCCGCCGCAACTCGATCGCCGGAAGCCCGCTGCTGATCGGGGCGCTCACGGTGTTGATCGTGGCCGTGGCGGTGTACATCTCCTACAACGCCAACAACGGGCTGCCGTTCACCCCCACCTACGACATCAAGGTGGAACTGCCGGAAGCCTCGGGCCTGCAGACGGGCAACCAGGTGCGGATCGCCGGCAAGCGGGTGGGGGTGGTGAGCGGGCTCACCCCCAAGCAGAGCTCGGCCACCGGCAGGGTCACCGCGATCGCCAGCCTCAAGCTCGAAAAGCACGCCGGCCCGCTGCCGGCCGACACGACCACGATCGTGGAATCGGTCTCGACGATCGGCCTGAAGTACCTCGAACTGAAGCGCGGGCACTCCGCCAGGACGCTCCCCGAAGGGATGACGATTCCCGTCTCGCAGTCGCGCGAACCGGTTGAGATCCAGGACTTCTTCAACATCTTCGACAAGCAGACGAGGATCGCGATCGAGCAGAACACGAACACCTTCGGCAACGGCTTCGCCGGGCGCGGGCTCGGCCTGAACAACACGATCGCCACGCTGCGCCCGCTCGTCAAGAACGCGGTCCCCGTGCTGCACAACCTCGCCTCGCCGCAGACCGGCTGGGGCCAGCTGTTCGTCGCGCTCGACAAAGCCGCCAAAGAGGCCGCGCCGGTGGCCGAGACCCAGGCGGCCTTCTACGACGAGCTCAACACCTTCTTCACGGCCTTCGCGGGCGCGGCGCCCTCGCTCGAACGCACGATCGAAGGGGGGCCGGCGGCGCTGCGCCAGGCGATCCACTCGTTCCCCTACGAGGAACCGGCGATCGAGAAGACCGCCGAGTTCCTCCGCCTGCTGCGCCCGAGCGCGCACATCCTGCGCACCGTCGCCGCGCCGCTCGGCCACGCCTTCGAAGTCGGCGCCGTCAACGTGCGCGCCGCAGCCGCGCTGAACAAGCAGCTGGCGAGCGCGCTGCAGGCGTTCAAGAGCTTCGCCGAAGACCCGGAAGTCGGGCTGGGCCTCGAAGAGTTCACCACGACGGCGCAGCTCGGCATCCCGCTGCTGGAAGGCATCGCCCCCGCGCAGACCACCTGCAACTACGCCACGCTGGCGTTCCGCAACCTCGCCAACCTGCTCTCCGAGAGCGTCGGGAACGGAACGCTGGCCCGCGTCGGGGCGGTGCTCCCCGCGTCCGGGCCCAACACCGAGGGCCTGCCGGCGTCGGCGCCGGCCAACGGCGGCTCCGAAGACAAGAGCGGCACCGGCTCCGGCCAGGTCGTCCCTGACAACTTCCTGCACTACAACCCCTACCCCTACGTGGGTGGCCCCGGCCAGCCCAAGGAGTGCGAAGCGGGCAACGAGCACTACGTCGCCGGAAAGCTGGTGATCGGCAACACCTCCACCACCCTCGGGACGGCCCACGACGTGACCAAGCGCAGCGAAAGCCTGTTCGGGGAACCGTACCCGGCCTCCACGCTCAAGTACCTCCCGAAGGAAGGGCCGCCGGCGGGCACGGGCAAGAGCAACAGCAAAGGCAACGGCAAGGGCAGCAAGGGCACCGGCAAGAGCAAGAGCAACAGCACAGGCAGCAAGGGCACCGGCAAGGGGGGTGGGAAATGAGCCGCGTGCGCTGGTGGCGCCGGCGTGACGTCGCGGTGTCCGAGCTGCAGAAGCGCTCCAACCCCGTGCGCTTCGGGATCATCTTCCTGGTCGTGCTGGCGATCGCTGTGTACTTCGGCTTCACCAAGCACATCCCGTTCAAACACGGCTACCGCCTGAACGCGGTGTTCAACTCGGCCGTCAACATCCGCCCCAAGTCCCCGGTGCGAATCGCCGGAGTCAACGTCGGCAAGGTCACCTCCGCCACGCGCGAGGGCAGCGCGGCGCTTGTGAGCATGGAAATCGAAGGCAAAGGCCTGCCGATTCATGCCGACGCGACGCTCAAGGTCCGCCCGCGGATCTTCCTGGAAGGCAACGTGTTCGTTGAACTGCAGCCCGGCAGCCCCTCCGCGCGCACGCTCTCCTCAGGCGCCACGATCCCAGTCACCCAGACCTCCGACCCTGTCCAGCTCGACCAGGTGCTCGACGCGCTCAACACCGACACGCGCGCCAACCTGCAGACCTTCCTGATCGAATACGGCGCCGCGCTCACGGCCAAGCCGACCCCCGCGGAGGACGCCGAACAGGCGCCGGAAGTACGCGGCCTGAACGCCGCCCAGGCGTTCAACAAGGCATACCAGCGCGGCCCGGAAGCGCTGCGCGACGGCGCGATCGTCGGTCAGGCCGTGGCCGGGACCGAAGCACACGACCTCTCGAAGCTGTTTGCGAGCATCGAAAAAGTCACCGCCGCGCTCGACGTGCACGAGCAGCAGCTCGGCGAACTGATCGGCCACTTCAACACCTTCTTGCACTCCCTCGCCGCGCAGGCGCCGAGCCTGCACACGGCCGTCGCCGAACTGCCGGGCGCGCTGCACGGAGCCGATCGCGGCTTCGCCGAACTGGACGGCGCCGCCCCGTCGATCAGGACCTTCGCGTTGGACCTCGTCCCCGGCGTGGAAGCGTTCCCCGCGACGGCCACCGCCGCCTTCCCCTGGATAACACAGACGCAGGCGTCGCTTGCGCCAAGCGAGCTTGGAGGCGTCGCCGCGGGCCTGAACACGGCGGCGCCGGCGATCGGCTCCCTCACCGCCGGCCAGGTCTCCTTCCAGGGCCAGTTCAGCGAATTCAACGAGTGCCTGACCAAAGTGTTCTACCCCGCCATCTACACCAAGCTCCAGGACGGGGCGAACACCTCCGGAGCTGACATCAACGAAGAATTCTGGCACGCGATGGCGGGTCTCGCGGGCATCGGCCAGAACTTCGACGGCAACGGCGCCGCGGGGCGCTTCATCACGGGGGGCGCCGGCACCGCGATCCTCTCGCCGCCGCCCACGACCGTGAAGCCGGGCGCGCCACCCGGCGACAAGACGCTGGTGGCCCAGACGGCCCTCGCCCCTGAAGGGACCAGCCCGCGCTTCCCAGGCAGCGAGCCTCCGTACCGGCCGCTCGTGTCCTGCGACACGCAGACGGTGCCCAACTTCAACGGGCCGCTCGCACACGGCCCCGCGGATGGAGGAGGATGATGGCCACCGCTGAGGGACATGAGGACGCAGGGCGGGGGATCGGCGACCAGATCAGGCGCTACCGCACGGCGTTCATCTCGGTCGTGACGATGATCGTGATCGCGGCGGGGAGCGCCGGGTACATCCTCGCGCACGAGCGTCTCCCGGTGCCCGCGTGGGTGCCGCTCATCGGCCGCGAATCGTTCAAGCTGAATGGTGAATTCGAGACCGCCCAGGCGGTCACGCCCGGCCAGGGGCAGCAGGTCACGATCGCGGGCGCCAAGATCGGCGAAATCGCGAGCGTCGATCTTCGTAACGGGCGGGCGGTGGTGAGCATGAACGTGACGCCCAAGTACGCCCGCTACATCTACCGCAACGCCACGATGCTGCTACGCCCGAAGACCGGGCTGAAGGACGAGACGGTCGAGGTCTCCCCCGGCACCCCCGCGGCAGGGAAAGTGTCCTCCGGCTACACGATCCCGATCACCCAGACCACCCCGGACGGCAACCTCGACGAATTCCTCTCCGCGCTCGACACCGAAACGCGCGCCTACCTGCAGGAGCTGCTCGCCGGCGCCGGCGAAGGGCTGCAGGGCAACGGCGCGAACCTCTCCGCGACGATCAAGCGCTTCGCCCCGCTCGGCCGCGAGTTCACGGAAATCGGCCGCGAAGTCGCCAAGCGCCAGGTCAACGTGGCCCGCGGGATCCACAACTTCCGCCTGCTGCTGGAAGCGCTCGGAGGCAAGGACACCCAGCTCGCCCAGCTGGTCGACTCCTCCAACGCGGTGTTCGCGACCTTCTCCGCGCAGGACCGCGCGGTGCAGGCAACCCTGCGCGAGCTGCCCGGCGTGCTGCGGCAGGCCAACCACGGCTTGGGCAAAATCGCCACCGCGGCCCACGTGACCGGCCACACGCTGCACGCGCTCGAGCCCTTCGCCAGCGCCCTCGCGCCGGCCGAGCGCGCCGCGCAGCCGTTCTTCAAGACGACCACCCCGGTCCTCAAGAACGAAGTCCGGCCGCTCCTGCGTCAAATCCTGCCGGTCATCAACCAGCTGCAGCCCTCGCTGCAGGACTTCGCGCAGGCCTCGCCGCAGCTGACCACGAGCTTCACCGTGCTCAACGAACTCTTCAACGAGCTCGCCTACAACCCGGGTAAAGGCCAGGCCGGCTTCGACTTCTTCCTGGCTTGGGC
>JBOGYA010000052.1:0-12984 GCA_050696515.1 Solirubrobacteraceae bacterium | reverse complement strand
GCTCGCGCCCGTGCCCGCGCCGCGGGCGATCTTTGGGATCGGGCTCAACTACGCCGACCACATCGCCGAGACCGGCGGCGAGCGCCCCGAGCGCCCGCTGGTGTTCATGAAGCTTCCCTCCTCCGCCGCGCCCCCGGGCGCGGCGGTGCGGTGTCCCGCCGTGGTGCGCCGCCTCGACTACGAGGGCGAGCTCGCGGTCGTGATGGGCGCCGGGGGCCGGGTCGCGGGCTACGCGGTGGCCGACGACGTGAGCGCGCGCGACCTGCAGGGCCGCGAGCCCCAGTGGACCCGCGCGAAGGGCGCCGACGGCTTCTGCCCGTACGGCCCCTGGATCACCACCGCCGAGGAGGTCCCCGACCCCCACGCCCTGCGCCTGCGCACCTGGGTCAACGGCGCGCTGCGCCAGGACTCCAACACCTCCAACCTGATCTTCACCGTCCCGGAGCTCGTCGCCTTCATCGGCGAGACCTGCACGCTGTGCCCCGGCGACCTGATCCTCACCGGCACCCCCTCCGGCGTCGGCCTCGGCCAGGACCCGCCGAGCTTCCTCTCAGCGGGCGACGTCGTGCGCATCGAGATCGAGGGACTTGGGGCGATCGAGCACGGGGTGGCCTGAGTCGGCTACGACGACATCGCCCGTCTCGGCTGCAGCGGCATCGCCCATCTCGGCTCCCATCTCGGCTCCCATCTCGGCTGCAGCGGCGAGCCCCAGCCGCTCGCGCGCGACGCGCACCGCCTCGGGGTTGCAGTCGATCAGGACGTAGCGCCGCCCCAGCGCGGCGGCCGCGGCGCCCAGCGTGCCGGAGCCGGCGAAGAAGTCAAGGCACCACTCCCCCGGGCGGGTCGAGGCCTGGATCATGCGGCGGACGATCCCCTCCGGCTTCTGCGTCGGGTAGCCCGTCTTCTCGCTGCCGTTGGTGGGGACGATCGTGTGCCACCACACGTCGGTCGGCAGCTTGCCGCGCGCGGCCTTCTCCGGCGTCACCAGCCCCGGGGCCATGTACGGCTCGCGGTCCACCGCCTCTGCGTCGAAGTGGTAGTCCGCCGGGTCCTTCACGTACACGAGGATCGTGTCGTGCTTGGGCGGCCACCGCCGCTTGGTGCGCGCGCCGTAGTCGTAGGCCCACACGATCTCGTTGAGGAAGCACTCGCGGCCGAAGAGCTCGTCGAGCAGCAGCTTGCAGTAGTGCGCCTCGCGGTAGTCGATGTGGAAGTAGAGCGTCCCGCTGGCGCTCAGCAGCCGGCGCGCTTGCAGCAGCCGGGGCTCCAGGAACGCGAGGTACTCCTCGAAGTCGTCGCGGTAGGAGGACTCCGCGAGCAGCCGCGTCCGGTAGCGGCGACCCGCGAACCCCGTGCGGTCGCCGTCCTTGTCGGGCACGGTCTGGACGGTCCTGCGCGTCTGCGCGTGGCCCGTGTTGAACGGCGGGTCGATGTAGATCAGCTGGAAGGCCTCGTCCCGCAAGCGCGGCAGCACCTCGAGGTTCTCGCCCAGGATGATCTCGTTCCCGCCGGGCACCCCCTCAGTGGCTCTCCAGCACGCGGTCGATCATGCCGTACTCGAGCGCCTGCTCGGCGGTGAAGAAGCGGTCGCGCTCCATGTCTCGGCGGACCTCTTCCTCGGAGCGGCCCGTGTGGTGGGCGTAGATCTCGTCGATCCGCGTGCGCACCTTGAGGATCTCGCGCGCGTGGATCTCGATGTCGGTGGACTGCCCTTCGAAGCCCGCGGAGGGCTGGTGGATCAGGATGCGGCTGTTGGGCAGGCAGGCGCGCTTGCCCTTCGTGCCGCCCGCCAGCAGCAGCGAGCCCATCGACATCGCCACCCCGACGCACATCGTGGCGATGTCGGGTTTGACGAAGTTCATCGTGTCGTAGATCGCGAGGCCCGAGTAGATCGAGCCGCCCGGGGTGTTGATGTAGATCGAGATGTCCTTCTCGGGGTCCTCGGCCTCCAGGTGCAGCAGCTGCGCGACCACGAGGTTGGCGACCTGGTCTTCGATCGGGGTGCCGAGGAAGATGATCCGCTCGTTGAGCAGCCGCGAGTAGATGTCGAATTCGCGGTCCCCGCGCGCGGTGCGCTCGACGACCATCGGGACCAGCTGGGACTCCATGGGGGCCACCCTATCGATTAACGGTGGTCATCCCCTGCGGGTCGTAGCGGTCCCCCGCCGCCGCCGGCACCGCTGCGGCGATCCGCTCGGACTCCTCGGGGGTCAGGCGCACCTCGGCGGCAGCGAGGTTGTCTTCGAGGTAGGAGCGGCGCTTGGTGCCCGGGATCGGGACCACGTGCTCGCCGCGGCTCATGACCCACGCCAGCGCGAGCTGTGCAGGGGTCACGCCCTTCTGGAGCGCGAGCTCCCGCACCCGTTCGGCGAGGGCGAAGTTGCGCTTGAAGTTCTCCTCGCTGAAACGGGGGCCGTAGCGGCGGAAGTCGCCCTCTTCGATCTCCTCGCGCGCGGCGAAGCGGCCCGCGAGGAAGCCGCGGCCGAGCGGGGAGTAGGCGACCAGCGCGATCCCCAGCTCGTCCAGGGTCCCCAGCACCTCCTCCTCCACGTCGCGAGACCACAGCGAGTACTCGCTCTGCACCGCCGCGATCGGGTGCACGGCGTGCGCGCGGCGGATCGTCGCGGCGCTCGCCTCCGAGAGGCCGAGGTGGCGGACCTTGCCCTCCCGCACGAGCTCCGCCATCGCCCCCACCGTCTCCTCGATCGGGGTGCGCGGGTCCACGCGGTGCTGGTAGTAGAGGTCGATGTGCTCGACGCCCAGGCGCCTCAGGGAGCCCTCGCAGGCTTCGCGTACGTACGCGGGGCTGCCGTCGATCGAGCGGCGCGGAGGGGGGGAGGCCGGGGGCGGGTGGGCGGGACTCGAATCCAGCTTGATCCCGAACTTCGTGGCCAGGAACACCCGCTCGCGGCGGTCGCCGATCGCGCGGCCCACCAGTTCCTCGTTGGTGTGCGGCCCGTACATGTCCGAGGTGTCCAGGAAGTCGCACCCCTCCTCGAGCGCGCGGTGGATCGTCGCCACGGCCTCCGCTGCGTCGGTGGCGCCGTAGAACGCCGACATCCCCATGCACCCCAGCCCGATCGCCGAGACCTCCGGGCCCGTGGGCCCCAGTGTGCGCCTGTTCATCCGCGGTTCCTCCTTGCCGACATATGCTTTCTTTCCGGTCCCTATACCAGCGGGTCGGTCCAGTCCGGTTTCGGTCCCTCTACCAGCGGGCCGGTCCTTCCACCAATGTTCCCCCTGAACCTACCGAACGTCCTCACCGTGCTGCGCATCATGCTGGTGCCGGTGCTCGTGGTGGCGCTGCTGGGCAACACACCCGTGGGAGACATTCTCGCGGTGGTGGTGTTCGCGCTGGCCTCGCTCACCGACTTCGTAGACGGCTACCTGGCGCGCGCGCGCGACTCGGTGACGACCTTTGGCAAGCTGATGGACCCCCTGGCGGACAAGCTCCTGATCGTCGCCGCCCTGCTCTCGCTCGTCTCCCTCGGGCGCCTGGAGGCGTGGGTGGCGATGGTGATCATCGCCCGCGAGCTCGCCGTCACCATGCTGCGCATGGGGGCCACACAGGCCGGGGTGGTGATGGCGGCGAGCACGTTCGGGAAGGTCAAGACGTGCATGCAGATCGCCGCGATCCTCGCCGTGATCGCGGTGCACGGCAAACCCCTGTGGGTGTCCCTGCTGCTGTACGCGACCGTCGTCGTGACCGTGCTCTCGGGCCTCGACTACTGCTTCGGCCTGCGCCGCCGCCTGGCGCAGGCGCAGGCCCAGTCCCAAGGCTGACGAGCCTTTTTTTTGGAATAGCGGGCGGGTGGGCAATTCATAAAAAGGGCCGGCCGCCCGGGGGGCGTCCTGGGTGAGCGCAGCCGACTTGCGCGCGTGGCGCATGGTGGCGCGGCTCCCCACTCGGCGCTCCCGCAACGCGCCCGCGAGCCCTACGCGCGCGGCGCCGCCGCGTCGTCGTTCAGAAGCTCTTTCAAAGGGAGGGGGGTTGAATGCCCGCCCACCCGGGCCTGCCCTCCCCCGACTCAAGCCACTCCTCCAAGGTGGTGTGGCGCGGGGCGGGGCGACCCACGTCCACCTCGCCCCGCAGCTCCGCGAGCAGCCCATGGCGTTCGGCGACGACGTTGTGCTGGTGGATCGTCTCCAGGTTCTCCTGGCGCGCGGAGACGAAGCTGCCGCCGTCGAGCTGCGGGAAAGCTCCCACCACGCCCGCCACCATCTCGCGCACGCAGTCCTCCACGAAGCGCGGGCGGCGGTGCGCCTTCTCCACGACCTCCACCTCGTCGGAGCGCTTCATCAGCTCGTAGATCTCCGAGGACATCGAGCCCTCCACGATGCCGAGCAGCGTCTTCGCGTCGATCTCCGCCTCGCACCCCTCCAGGCAGCCGATCTGCAGGGTTCCGAGGCCCCGCTGGTTGTGGGTCGCGACGGGGACGGCCGCGAGGACCCGCTCGATCTGCTCCGCCGTGAGCTCCCCTTCCTCGGCGAGGCGCTCGCGCGCGCGGGCCGCCACGAGCTCCTGCGCGCACGGGCACGCCGTGATCCCGGTCGCCGACACCCCCACGACCTGCCGCGTGCCCCCCTCCAGCGCCACCGCACGGCCGTGCAAGGTGTAGATCTCCTGCGTCGAGACGCCGGACACCGGGGCGGGCTTGTGCTCGGGGTAGCGCGCCTCGACCGTGACCTCGGCGCGCGCGGCCCCCTGGCGGGCGCGCACCAGCTCGGCGATCTCCCGCGCGAGGGTCTCCGCGCGGAACGGGGACTCGGTCAGCACGACCTCTCCGATCGCCTCGTTGACGACCTCCTCGAAGCGCGACATGTGCGCGCCCTTCTGGTCGTGGCTGAGGTCCACGAAGCACTCCAGGCGCGCGAAGAACAGCTCCTCGCGGATCCGCACCACCTTCTCCACGCCCGTGACCCCCACCCGCGAGAGGCCCACCGGGACGGCCGGCGCACGGGCCTGCACGTCGTCCGCGGTGTGCGGGGTGAGCGAGTTCAGTGTCGCGCGCATCGTGTGCCGGCAGCCGCCGAGCCTGTCGGCGCTGCCCGCCAAGCCTAGTACACCCGGCCACTTCCACCGGAGCCCCACGGACCGACCGGAGCCCCACGGACCGCCCCCGCCGGAGCCCCTCAGGCCACACCCTCCGATCTCGCGAACGCCTCCTCCCACGCGAACCTCTGCACGGGGGCCTTGATATCTGGTATCAATCCCGAATCACCAAGCGTCGAAGCCGCAACACAGGGGGTCGTGTCGGGTTTGAGCAGCAGCAGGACGCTTAGGCAGGAGAGGAGGCAGCTGGTGGCATCGATCGCCGAGCAGACCGCGGCGCAGAAGCGAGCAGACAGGTAGGGGAGGTCGCGGCTGGCGCAGCCTGCCGCGATGGGGAAGCCGTTTGGATCCTGGGGGTCCACGAGTGAGCACAGAAAGTCGCACAGGTCTTGTAGGGCTTTACGGCACGGGTCTCGCGGGGGGACTGCCCGGGCCAGCCGCCGCGGAGGTCGCGGTGGTCGAGATCGAGGAGCTCCAGGCGCTCGTCGCGGAGGGCCAGGAACGCGGGTTCGTGACCTCCGAGACGCTCGGCGCGGCGCTGGAGGAGACGGAGATCGCCGTGGAGCAGCTCCACGACCTGCTCAGCTTCCTGGAGGAGCACGGCATCGAGATCCTCAAGGAGCCCGCGGAGTCCGAGCCGGCGCTCGAGCTGCCCGAAGAGCCCCACCCCATCCCGCTGCACCGCGCCGGCACGCTCGAGGAGTCCGACGAGCAGGAGCCGGACGTCGAGCTGGAGCACGTCACCGAGCTGCGCGCCCACCTCGACGAGCTGCGGCCCGCCGAGCTCGACCTCGAGGGGTCCGACGCCGGCGTGGACTCCCTGCGCCTGTACCTGAGCTCGATCGGGCGCGTGCCGCTGCTGTCCGCCGCCGAGGAGGTCTTCCTGGCCAAGCGCATCGAGCGCGGGGACGTCGCCGCCAAGCAACACATGGTGGAGGCCAACCTGCGCCTCGTGGTGTCGATCGCCAAGGGGTACATGGGCAGAGGCCTCACGTTCCTCGACCTCATCCAGGAGGGCTCCCTGGGGTTGATCCGGGCGGTGGAGAAGTTCGACTACCGCCGCGGCTTCAAGTTCTCCACGTACGCCACCTGGTGGATCCGCCAGGCCGTGACGCGCGCGATCGCGGACAAGGGGCGCACGATCCGGATCCCCGTGCACATGGCCGAAAAGCTCAACAAGGTCCTCCACGCCGAGCGCCGGCTGATCCAGCAACTAGGGCGCGAGCCCACGCCCGCGGAGATCGCCGCCGAGCTCGAGTACCCGCTGGGCGAGGTGCGCGAGGTCCTGCGCATGGCCCAGCAGCCCGTCTCCCTGGAGAAGCCGATGGGCGACGAGGACGACTCCGCGCTGGCGGACTTCGTGGAGGACATCGCCGCGGAGTCCCCCTTCGAGACCGCCTCGGAGTCGCTGCGCCGCGAGAGCATCGGGCGCGTGCTCGCCGTCCTGCCGCGCCGCGAGCGCGAGGTGCTCGAGATGCGCTACGGGATCACCGGGGGGCGCTCGCGCACCCTCGAGGAGGTAGGGCGTGCGTTCAACATCACGCGCGAGCGCGTCCGCCAGATCGAGAACCGGACGCTCAAGAAGCTGCAGACGCTGCCCGAGGCGCAACTGCTGCGGGAGGCGTCCTGAGCTTCCCGTTCCGTCCGCGCACGAACCAAGGTGATCGCTATCATCGCCCATCCCCGGTGGGGTTCCCGAGCGGTCAAAGGGGAGGCGCTGTAAACGCCTTGGCTCTGCCTTCGCAGGTTCGAATCCTGCCCCCACCATCCTCCGGTGGACCATTTCCCGCCAACTTAGACATTTGTCTGAAGGTTCTTGGGGCCACAGTCCGAAGACTGTCCACATGCCCGATGAGCGCATCGACCCGCTGCAAGAGGACGGCACCCAGTGCGTGGTCGTCCTGCAGGTGCTGCGCGAGGACCACGAGCCGCGCTGGTCGCGCCGGGAGCTCGAACGGGAGCTCCACGACGTGGACCCGGAGGCGATCGGCGTGGCCCTCGAGCGCTTGCGGGAACAGGGCGTCGTGCACATGGAGAGCGAGCAGGTGTGGGCCTCACCGTGCGCCCGGCACCTTGACGCCCTCGGGTTCATCGGCATCTAAGACGAACCCAAAGAAGCCATCCGGCGAGGGGGCGCTGGTGAAGCGGCGGCTAGCCCGACGCCAGCCGCCGCGCGAGCGCCTGCGCTTCGGGGGTGCTCACGACCACGCGCCGCAGCGCGCCCTTGTTGCGCACCGAGAAGCAGAGCGCGGGAACGCCGCGGCGCACGAGCCAGGCTTCATCGAGGCGGATGGTGCGCGCCACGAAGTAGAGCCACGGCAGGCGCAGGCCGACTTTGATGCCGGTCCTCATCACCTCCCGCATCGGCTCCTGCATGACCTGAACGCCGCTCACGTCGGCGCGCGGGACCGTGATGTTCCCGAGCAGGCCCAGCGCCTTCTCCCAGCGGGAGAGCAGCACTTCGACAGCGTCCTCGGACACCCGCACGCGCACGCCCGTAGGGTAGCCGAGGGCCATCCATCCTGAGGCCGTAGGGTGCGCGGGGGGAGATCCGGGTAGAAGAAGAGCATCACCCCAGCCGCCTGGGCGCCTGAGCGCGGCACCCGGGCACCCGCCCGAAAGGATCCCGATGGAGCCCTCCACTCATGCTCGTGTCCTGGTGGTCGCTCACAAGACGGCTGCCACCCCGCCGCTGCTCGACGCCGTGCGCGCCCGCGCCGCGCGGGGGCCGTGCACGTTCACGCTACTCGTGCCCAACACCACGCATGGGATGCACAAGGTGGTGGACCCCGAGGACCAGGGAGGCGGGGAGGCCCACGCGGTGCTCGATCGCGCCCTGCCGGCCCTCGGCGAGGCCGCGGGGGCCCCGGTGGAGGGGATCGTCGGCGACCCCGACCCGATGGCGGCGGTGCAGGACGCCCTCAACCTGCGGGGCTTCGACGAGGTGATCGTCTCCACCCTCAGCCCCCGCCTCTCGCGCTGGCTGAAGCTCGACCTTCCCAGCAAGGTGGCGGGTATGGGCCTGCCGGTGACCACCGTCACCCCCGCGGACGCCCCCGCGGCTCACGCGGCGTAAGACATCGAAAAGCTGGCTTGTACATAGCTCACGATGGCGTTTATAATTCGGGCGCGCTCAACCGGAGGCGTGGCCGGAATCGTCGTGCGGACAAAGGTCTGTAGACCTCTCGTCTGCGAGGAGCGAGAGTTGGTCGGTGACCGTGGAACAGATACGCAGCCAATTCGCGCAGAACCTGCGCACCCACCGGGAGAAATCAGGCCTCTCGCAGGAGGCTCTAGCCGAAGCCTGCAACCTGCACCGCACCGAGATCAGCCTCCTGGAGCGGTGCAAGCGCTCGCCCCGCCTGGAGACCCTCGTGATCCTCGCCCAAGGCTTGGGGCTCTCCTCGCCCGCCGAGCTGCTCGAGGGCATCAGCTGAGGCTGCGCCGCGGCGCGGCGCGGGATCGTCACAGATCCGGCCGAGGCGCGAAGCCGACGCGGGGACTCGAACCCCGGACCCCCTCCTTACCATGGAGGTGCTCTACCAGCTGAGCTACGTCGGCGCGAAGAGACAGATCGTAGCGGGCCGTCGGCGCTGATAACGTCGGCCCCGTGAAGCTCCCGAACCTGCACGAGAGCCCCTCGCGGGAGCTTGCGTTCGGCCACATCAAGGGGGTGTGGCGCGACCTTGGGCGCGAGGCCGGGACGCGCACGGTGGGCCTGCGGCGCATCGAGGTCGCCGCGGGGCACTTCTCCACGCCCGCCCACGAACACGGCGCCGACGAGGAGATCTTCTTCGTGCTCTCCGGCAGCGGGGTGGTGTGGGAGGAGGGCAAGACGTGCGAGGTGCGCGGCGGCGACTGCATCGTGCACCGGCCCCTGCGCGGCGCCCACACCCTGCGCGCCGCGGACGACGGGCTCGACGTGCTCGTCTTCGGCGAGCGCCGCGACCCGCGCCTCACCGCGCTGCCCCGCATCGGCATCGCGTGGTCGTTCCCCCGCTGGGTGGAGCTCGCCGGGGGGGATTCCCCGTTCGTCCGTGAAGCCGCCGCGGGAGCGCCCGAGTGCCCTCCGCCCGCGGCGGAGCGCCCCCGCAACGTGGTGGCGCTCGCCGATGCCCCCACCGCCTTCGGCGGCGCCGCGCGGCTGCTCGGCAGGGGCGCCGGGGCGCGAGCCACCGGTCTCAACCACGTCACCCTGCCCCCCGGCGGGCTGGGCGCACCCGCGCACTGCCACTCCGAGGAGGAGGAGCTCTTCGTCGTGCTCGACGGCGCCGGCACGCTCCTGCTGTGGCCCCGGGGCGGGGGTGCGGAGAGCCGCCCCGAGGAGCATCCGTTGCGCGCGGGCGACGTCGCCTCGCGCCCCGCCGCGACCGGGGTCGCGCACGCCCTGCGCGCCGGCGAGCAGGGCCTCACCTACCTCGCCTACGGCACCCGCGCGCCGGGCGACATGTGCTTCTACCCCGAGACCGGGCGCGTGTCGCTGCGCGGCCTGGGCATCGCGCTGCGCTCCCCCGAGATCGAGCCGCTGCCCTGACATCCGGCCGTTTGCGGCTTTGATGGCCGGGGTGCACGCCCGCGGGTCATCATGTGCAGCTCGTGCAACCGACTCGTCGAGATCACGCGAGCACCGGCCGCGGGCGGTCGAGGGGCTCCCGCGCGCGGCACGCGGCGGTCCGGGCGCTCGATTGGGCGCTGCCGGGTGCGAACCCGGCGGGGACGGTGTACGGGACGATCACCGTCGGCGCCCTGCTCGCGGCCGAGAGCGCCCTGCACGACACCTACCCCGAGACCGTGGGGTCGGTGGTGGTGGCGCTGGTGATCTACTGGCTGGCGCACTCCTACGCCGAACTGCTCGGCCACCGCCTCGCCGCCCACGAGCGGCTCACCGCGCGCGAGCTGGGGCGCGCGCTCGGGCGCGACTGGGCGATCGTACGGGGAGCGGGGGCGCCGCTGCTTGCACTGCTGGCCGCATGGGCCGTGGGAGCCAGCCAGGAGGCCGCGACCTCGGCGGCGCTGTGGACCTGCGCGGTGAGCCTCGTGGTGTTCGAGCTGCTCGCCGGGCTGCGCGCGCGGGCGCAGCCCGCGGAGCTCGCGCTCGAGCTGTGCGTGGGGGCGGCGATGGGCCTGGGCGTGATCGCCCTACGGGTGATCCTGCACTGAGAACCCAGGCCGACCCCACACCGCGCTGGCGCCGCGGGCCGGTCCGACCGGCCCGGACCACCGTACGATCAAGGAAGTGGTAGACATCCGGTGGCTCACATTACGAGCCTGCCCGGATCAGGGCCGCGATGCGCCGGAAGGGCCGCGAATGCCTTTGCGCGACCACTGAGACATCTTCAAAATGCGCCGTGCTTGCTGGGGAAACACCCTCTTCTGCGATCAGCGTCGCCACCGGCGGGGGATGCATCGGGTAAGCTGTAGACAAAAGGTCGCTGACATGGAATAGTATTGTTTACCAGACACCATGACAGTCTGGAGAGCGAGAGGATGCGGGGAGGTCGAATGTCTGGGTCGAAACGGGCACGCCCGGGAGCGAACGGGGACGGAAAGCCGAAACGGGCGAAGGCGGCGATCGTGCCGATCTACGCGCGCCTGCCAAAGGGGCCGCACAGCATCGGCGCGACCGGGGTGGCTCGCAACCAGCGCATCCGTATGCACGGGGGCATGATCGAGGCGGTCGCCACCAGAGGCTACGAACATACGAGCGTAAGGCTCGTGATCGGGCTGGCGGGAGTCTCGCGGAGGGCGTTCTACGAGCAGTTCTCGGGCAAGGAGGAGTGCTTCATCGCGACCTTCGACCTGGTCGTCAAGCGAGCGATCCAGCGGCTCACCCACGCCTACCGCACGGCGGAGGGTGACCCGGAGAAGCGCCTGCGCATGGCGCTGGAGGCGCTCGGGGAGGAAATCGAACAGAACCCCAAGGCGCTGCACCTGGTGATGATCGACGCCCAGACCGCGGGGCCGGAGGGGTTGCGGCGGTTGCACAAGACGACCGCGTTGTGCGAGGGGCTGCTGAGGAGCGTCTTCTCCGAGGAGTGCTGGCCCACCACCGGATTCGCGGACGGACCGATCGACGATCGGCCAGCCGATCGGCCGGAGGCGCTCCCGCTGCCGGTCGTGAGGGCGATCGTGGGGGGGCTGCGGCGAACCACGTCGATGCGCCTGCGCGACGGGGAGACGGAGGATCTCGGGGCGCTCCCAAGGGAGATGTTGAAGTGGTCGCTGCTGTTCAAGTCGCCCGCGGCGGCGCAGTTGCGGCCCCGGCCATGCGCGAGCCCTCCCGTTCCCGAGGTGGCGACGCTCGAGCCGGATGCGTGCGGCGGTGAGAGCAGCCGCGGACGGCTGTTGCGCAGCGCGATCGAGCTGCTGGTGCGGGAGGAAAAGCTCGACGAACTCAGCTCGCTGCGGATCGCCGACGCCGCGCTGCTGCCGATCGAGGCCTTCATGGAGCTGTTCTCGGGCCCGGAGGCGTGCTACCTGGAAGCTTTGGACGTGTTGGGCGACGAACTGCTGCAGTTGGTCGCCGACCCCGGCCTGGTCTCCGCGGAGTGGCCCGCCGCCGTGTGCCACACGGTAGACGCGCTGCTCGAGTACCTGGCGCGCAGCCCCGCCCGCCTGCAGACGCTCGCGGTGAAGGCGTTCGAGGCGGGGCCGGCGGCGATCGCGAGCGTCGGGGACCTGGCGTACGAGGTCGCGACGCTGCTGTCCGAGGGAGCGCCCCGGCGCCCTCGCACCAGGATCGCGGTGGAGGGAATCGCAGGGGCGCTATGGCAGATCCTCAACTGCGAGGCGACCGCGGGCCGGGGGCATCGGCTGCCGGTTCTCTGCGAGTACGTCTCCTACGTCGTCCTGGCCCCGTTCATCGGCCCAGAGGCGGCGGTGCAGGCAGTCGTGCGGTCCAGGCGACCCGCCGCCAGCGTCCAGCCGGAGGAGGCATCCGCCGCCGCAGCGCAGACCAACGGCAACCACGCGCGAAACGGAGCCTCACCCACCCCCTCCACGCGGATCAGAACACCACCTACCGCGCACACGGCCAACGGGTCGAACGGATCGCCGGTCTCGCCCCGCGAGGACTACCGCCGTTTGGCGGAGCGCCGCTCGACGAAGTGCGTCAACACGATCCCCACGAGCACGGAGAGCACAATCACGACGATCAAAGGGGCGTGACCGGAGCCGATGATCCAGTTGACCTCGACTTCTTCGAGGTTGAGGACGGCGAAGAGCGTCATGAGCACCGCGAGCACCACGAGCCCGCCCGTGCGGGTGAGCTCGCGTCTGCTGCGCTTGGGCTTGGACGCCGGGGTCTGGGTGGAGGCGGACATGACCCGTCCCCATGGTAGGGCACTTGCCGCCGGGCTGAGACCTCACCCAGCCTGCAACTCGGACTTGATCCAGGCGCAGCCGCTAGAGAGGTCCTCGACCCCGAGGGCGGCGGCGACGTTGAGGACCATACCGTGGCGGAAGAAGTCGTCGATCCGCTCGTCCTCGGCGCCGGAGAGCGTCTGGGCGAGGCCGACAAGCTTGGCGTAGCAGTGGCGCACGCGGGCGCGCACCAACTCGTCGTCGCAGGCCGCGTAGGACTGGTGATGGAGCATCAGGTAGTCGCGGTCGGAGGTGAGCAGCTCCACGTAGGCCTTTCCCATCGCCTCCAGGGTGTCAGCGCAGTCGGCGGGGCCGCGTCCCTCGCGGTACTCGGCGGCGGCGTGCTCGAAGATGCCGGCGATCCGCTCGAAGCTGCGCTCCAAGGCAGCGAGAAAGAGCTCGCGCTTGTTGCCGAAGAGGGTGAACACGTACGGCTGCGCCACCCCGACGCGGCGGGCGATGCGCTCCACGGGAGTGCCGTGCAGGCCGCCGTGCGCGAACTCGTGCACGGCGGCCGCGATCAGCTCCTCGCGGCGCTCCGCGGCGGGGACCCGCACGCGGGGCGCCGC
>JBOGYA010000051.1:0-13187 GCA_050696515.1 Solirubrobacteraceae bacterium | reverse complement strand
TCTTCCCCCACGCGGCGTTGCTGCGTCACGCTTTCGCGCATTGCGCAAGATTCCCCACTGCTGCCTCCCGTAGGAGTCTGGGCCGTGTCTCAGTCCCAGTGTGGCTGATCGTCCTCTCAGACCAGCTACCCATCGAAGCCTTGGTGAGCCGTTACCTCACCAACAAGCTAATGGGCCGCGGGCCCATCTCGATGCGGAGGCCGAAGCTTCCTTTCCCCTTGCGGGCACATCCGGTATTAGCCCGAGTTTCCTCGGGTTGTCCCGGTCATCGAGGCAGGTAACCCACGTGTTACTCACCCGTTCGCGGCTCTGCCCCAGGGCAAGCCCTGGTTCGTCGCTCCACTTGCATGTGTTAAGCACGCCGCCAGCGTTCGTCCTGAGCCAGGATCAAACTCTCCGTGAAGAACTTCACGAAAAGCTGTCATGGAGTGCCGGCCAGCGCTTGCGCGAGGACCGGCGGGCCGGGACCTATACACATAGGGCCCCGACGCCACGACGGGGTACTGCTCCTACTTGACTCTTTGGTCCGCCCCCGGCAAGCGCTGGCCGATCTTCGATCGGTGACGCCGCGCGGCGGCGGGTCGAACCTGGACGCACACCACGATCGAACGATCGTCGGTGCGCATGCTGTTGAGTTTTCAAAGACCGTCGAACCTCATCCGGAGGGCTTCTCTGGAGAAGACCGATCCGGCCCACGCCCGAGGGCGCTTTTAGGCCGGCCGCGCAGTATAGCGCGTAGGCACCGCAGGCGCGGGCACGTGGCCCAGCTCACGGACGCCAGCCCATGCGGACGCCATTATTCCACGAGCAGCCGCCGGAAGCGGCGTTTGCCCACGCGCAGGACCTGCCCGTGGGCGCGGTCGGAGGCGACGTCGTACTCACCGGCGTGCAGGGCCTCCTCGCCCAGGGAGGCGGCGCCCTGGTCGATCAGACGGCGGGCGTGGGCGCGCGAGAGGCCAAACTCCTCGGCGATCACGGCGGGGAGGTGGACGAGGCCGTTCGGGGTGCGCACACGGGCCTCGGGGATCTCCCCGGGAAGGCTGCGGTGGACGAAGACGAGGTCGAACTCGCGCTCGGCCTCCGCGGCGGCTTCAGGCGAGTAGAGCCAGGAGACGATCCCCCGGGCGAGCTCCCGCTTGGCATCGCGGGGCGCGACGCCCTCGGCGGGCTCGCGCCCGAGCAGGAGGCGGTAGTAGTCGCCCATGACCTCGTCGGGGATGGACATGGTCTTCCCGTAGATCTCGCCGGGGAGCTCGGCGATCCCGATGTGGTTGCCCAGGGACTTGGACATCTTGCGGCGGCCGTCGGTGCCCACGAGCAGGGGCATCGTGAGGATCGCCTGCTGGGGCTGGCCGTAGGCGCGTTGGATGTCGCGCCCCAACAGGAGGTTGAACTTCTGGTCGGTGCCGCCGAGCTCGAGGTCGGAGTGGACGGCGACGGAGTCGTACCCCTGCAGGAGCGGGTAGAGGAGCTCAAGCATCGAGATCGGCGCGCGGGCGGCGTAACGCTGGGCGAAGTCGTCGCGTTCGAGCAGTTGCGCGACGGTGGTCGTGCCGACGAGCCGCAACAGCTCGGCCATCGGCATGTCGAGCCACTCGCCGTTGTGGCGCACCTCCAAGCGCCCGGGGTCGGGGTCGAGGATCCGCACGGCCTGCTCGCGAAAGGTGGCGGCGTTGCGCTCGATCTCCTCGGCGGAGAGCATCGGCCGCAGGGTGGAGCGCCCGGAGGGGTCGCCGACGCGCGCGGTGTAGTCGCCGACGATCAGCACGACCACGTGGCCGGCGTCCTGGAGCTCGCGCAGCTTGCGCAGGACAACGGCGTGGCCGAGGTGGATGTCGGGCGCGGTGGGGTCGATCCCCAGCTTGACGCGCAGCGGCCGTCCTGCGGCGCGCGCCTCGGAGAGCCGCTCGGCGAGCGCCCCCTCGGGGAGGCAGTCGACAGAATTTTTAATCAGTTGATCGGCGTTCGTAACTCGTTTTGGCGCGCTGTGGCTGGCCGGCCCTCGAGCCGGCCGGTCGGAGGCCTCCTGATCGGGGGGGCTCGGCATCGGCGGGCCAATGCTAGACTCTCGCCCCCGTTGGAGTCCGCCACGCTGTCAGGCAAAGCCCTCCCCGCGGAGCCCCGGAGCCGCTCGCGCAATGGGCGTGTCTTGGAACGGTGGGCACGCCCGAGACGCCCCTGTACGCTGCGCTGGATCGCCACGTGCCGGCTTGCCCGTGCCACCAGCACGAGCTTCACCAGCCCGCGTCGCCCAGCTTGATCCATGAACGCCTCGGTCGCACCCCCCGCCCCAAGACACGCCCTGAAGAAGCTCCGCTTCTTTCTCATCTTCCTCGCGCTCGGCCTGCTCGGCCTCGTGTCGTTCGCGTTCGGCATGTTCATGGCCGTGGCCTCGGACCTGCCAAAGCTGGAAGCGAAGTTCAGGCAGGAAAACGCACACAACTCGGTGCTGCTGGACGACCGGGGCGTGCAGATCGGGATGCTGAGCGAGCGCGACCAGGTCCTGGTGACCCCGCAGCAGATCCCGCCGATCGTGCGGGAGGCGGTGATCTCGATCGAGGACAAGCGCTTTGAGACCAACAGCGGCGTCGACCTGCGCTCGATCGCGCGGGCGTTCGTGACCGACGTGCTGCACCAGGGCGCGGTGCAGGGGGCCTCGACGATCGAGCAGCAGTTCGTGAAGAACGCGCTGCCGGGGGCGCAGGCGCACCGCACGATCGCCGAGAAGCTGCGCGAGACCGCGCTGGCGTTCTGGCTGGCCCACCACTGGTCGAAGCGGAAGATCCTGACGGAGTACCTGAACACGATCTACTTCGGCAACGGCGCGTACGGGATCGAGGCGGCGGCGCAAACGTACTTCGGGCAGGACGTCAACCACCGCGGCTGCGGTCTGCCCAAGCACCCGTTGTGCGTGCAGGAGCTCGAGCCGTGGGAGGCGGCGCTGCTGGCGGGGATCATCCAGTCGCCGACCGGCTACGACCCGGTGACCGAGCCCACGGCGGCGCGGGTGCGGCGCAACGTCGTGCTCCAGCAGATGTACGGGCAGGGGTACCTGAACCGGGCGGAGTACGAAGAAAGCACGATCGAGGCGCTGCCCGCGCCACAGGACGTGGAGCCCCCGCAGCAGCCGTTGGTGGACGGGATCGACACGGGCTACTTCGACAGCTGGGTGGGCCAGCAGGTGATCGCGCGCTACGGCGCGGAGCGCACGTACTACGGGGGCCTGCAGGTCCACACGACCCTCGACCTCGCCCTGCAGCGCGCGGCGGAAGCAGCGGTGGCGGGCTACCTGGGCTCGGAAGGTCCGACGGCGGCGCTGGTGGCGATCGAAAACGGGACGGGCAAGGTGCGCGCGATGGTGGGCGGCAGGGGCTACGACGCAAGCCCCTTCAACCTCGCCACCGAGGGAGAGCGCCAACCGGGCTCCTCGTTCAAGGCGTTCGACCTGGCGGCGGCGCTGGAGGACGGCATCTCCCCGGACTCGGTGTGGAGCTCACGGGTGAAGACCTTCAAAGTCCCGCACAGCTCGGAAGTGTTCACGGTGCACAACGACGAAAACGCGTACTCGGGCTCGAACACGCTGGTGGGCGCGACGGCGTTCTCGGACAACTCGATCTACGCCGAAGTGGGCCTGCAGGTGGGCACCCACCGGATCGCCAGCTTGGCACACAAGATGGGCATCACGACCCCGATCTCGACGAACCCGGCGATGACGATCGGGGGCCTGAAAACCGGCGTGACGCCGCTGGACATGGCGCACTCCTACGAGACGCTCGCGCACGGCGGGGAGCGGGTGAGCGGCACGCTCGGAGAACCGGAAGCACCGGTGGGCATCGAAGCCGTGGGAATCGGCCAGCACACGCAGGTGGACCACACGGTCCTGCACCGCGTGCTGCCGGCGGGGGTGGCGAGCACGGAGACCGAAATGCTCGAGACCGTGCTCGCGTACGGCACGGGGCGCGCGGCGGCGCTGGGGCAGTTCGCGGCGGGCAAGACGGGCACGACCTCCAACTACGGGGACGCGTGGTTCGTGGGCTGGGACCACCGGTACACGGTGGCGGTGTGGGTGGGCTTTCCCAACAGCCTGGTGCCGATGACCACGGAGTTCAACGGGACCCCGGTCCTGGGGGGAACCTTCCCGGCGCTGATCTGGCACAACTTCATGGTGGCGGCGGTGCAGGTGGAACGGGAACGCAGCGAAGAAGCAAGCGCGAAGCGGGCCGGTACGCAGGCGACGAAGACCGAAGCAACGAGCCCCGCCGGCCCCGGCGCCACCACCACGCCCGCGACGACGCCGGCCTCCCCCACCCCCAACCAGGAAGCGGCAAGGGGCGGGGCAAAGGGCCGCGCAAACGCCGCGCCTACGACCCCCGCGGGCGGCGAACAGAGCGGCACGGGGAGCGGCGCCGAAAGCTCCGAAGGCGCGCAGGCGCCGGCGCAGAAGAGCCCGGCTGCGGAAGGGGCGGGTGGGAGTCCAAGCAACGCGAGCCCACCGACCTCCACCCCCCCGGGGGTGGGCGGGACTCCAAATCAGGCACCGGCGCCGAAGGTGAGCGGCGGCACGGGCGCGCCCAGCGGTGGCTCAAGCCCGGAAGGCTGAGCTTCCTCACGCAACCGGTGTGCCCCTACGCGCCACCAGCAAGTGGAGTCGCTGTACGGCCCTAACGCCCAGCCAGGCAACGTGAACCTGTGTACCGAGAGCGAGGCCGCGGCGCAGGGGCGAACTCACCCAACAGAGGTCCCTGATCCTGGGCGCCCGGACTCGGCGGTCCTGTGGAGGGACGCCCTTCCCCAGCCGCTACCCCGGCCGGGGGCGAGAGACGTGGGGGTTGCCGGAGAGGCAAAAGCGCCAGGGAAGATCGGCGGCCTTGGTGATCCCGATGCGCGAGGCGGCGAGCACCTCGTGGTCCGCTTGCAGCCACGACTCGCGCGGAGGGCGGATCGTGACGGGCCCACGGGTGAGGTCGCAGTCGTTGTGCAGGAGCTCGACGGCGAGCGCGACGGTGAGCTTGCCGGGGCCGGAGCAGAGATCCTCGCGGCGGTGGACGGCGCGGCGCTCGCGCATCCGGGCGATCCCGCGTAACGGCTCCAGTGCGCGGATCAGCACCGCGGCGCCCACGCCGGGCTCCTCGCAGACGGCGTTCAGCAGCGCGTGGATGCCGTAGGAGCGGTAGACGTAGGCGCGGCCGGGCCCGCCGAACAGCGTGCGGGTGCGCGGGGTGAGCCCGACGAAGGCGTGGCAGGCGGGCTCGCTCTCGTGGTATGCCTCGGTCTCGACGATCACGCCGGCGGCGGAGCGGTGCTCGACGACGCAGCCGATCAGCGCGCGGGCCACATCGAGCACTGGCTGGGCATAGAACTCCACCGGCAGCACGCCCGGCGCGGGGGTGCGCGGAGGGCGCACCGCGAAGCCGGAGGCGGCGGGCGCGCGAGCCACCGTGAAGGCAGGGGCGATGGGAGCACGAGACACACGAGAGGCCATCCGCGAGCTCCTCAGATCGCTTCCGACGGTTCTTTGCGAGCGGGTTCCATGAGTCGATGGCTCTCAATCCCAGGGATTGGAGGGCTCCCCCGCGGGTGGATGTGCGAGCACGCCGCGTGCGAGCTGCAGCTGCTCGCGCACGCGCTCGGAGGAGGTGCCGCCCTCGGAGACCTTGCTCTGCAGCCAGGAGCTCTGAGTGAGCAGCTTCAGGTACTCCTCGCCGTGCTCGGAGAGCACGGGGCTGTGCGCGGCGAGCTCGGTGGGCGTCAGCTCGGAGAGGCTCCGCTCGCTCTCCAGAGCGGTGCGCACGAGCCCGGCGATGATGCCGTGAGCCTCGCGGAAGGGCACCCCGTGGCGCACGAGCATGTCGGCGAGGTCGGTGGCGCCGAGCAGCTCGTCGGAGGCAGCGGCGGCCATGCGCTCGCGCGAGAAGCGGACGCCGAGGATCATCCCACGGGCGGCGGAGAGCGCCAGCCCGAGGGTGTCGGCGGTATCGAAGAGGTGCTCCTTGTCCTCCTGTAGGTCCTTGTTGTAGGTGAGGGGCAGGGCGTGGAGCACGCCGTGCAGGGCGGTGAGGTGCCCGAGGACGCGGGGCGCCTTGGCGCGCAGCAGCTCGGCGGCGTCGGGGTTCTTCTTCTGGGGCATGATCGAGGAGCCCGAGGTCCAGGCGTCGGGCAGCTCGCAGAAGCCGACCTCTACGCTCGACCACAGTACGAGCTCGGAGCCCAGGCGCGAGAGGTGGGTGGCGCAGGTCGCGGCGGCGTGCAGGTAGTCCAGGGCGAAATCGCGGTTGGAGACGGCGTCGATCGAGTTGGGGGCGATGTCGTGGAAGCCGAGCTGGCGGGCGACGAGGCGCCGGTCGGTGTCGAAGTTGACGCCCGCCAGGGCGCCCGCGCCGAGCGGCAGGCGTCCGGCCTGTTCGAGCGCGAAGGCGAAGCGCTCGCGGTCGCGGGTGAGCATCCAGAAGTAGGCGAGCAGGTGGTGGGCGAGGTAGACCGGCTGGGCGCGCTGCAGGTGGGTGTAGCCGGGCAGCGGCCAGTCGACGTGCTCCTCGGCGCGGCGCAGCAGCGCGCCCATCAGCTCCCCGGCGGCGTCGTGGGCGGCGCGGGCCTGCTCGAGCACGTACAAGGCGAGGTCGGTGGCGACCTGGTCGTTGCGCGAGCGCGCGGTGTGCAACTTGCCGCCGACGGGCCCGGCGAGCTCGATCAGCCGCCGCTCGATCGCCATGTGGATGTCTTCGTCGTCCTCCTCGAAGACGAAGGCGCCGAGCGCGAGCTCGGCCTCGACCTCTTCGATGCCTTCGATCAGGTTGTTGCGGTCCTCGAGCGAGATGATCCCGCGCTCGGCGAGCATCCAGGCATGGGCGCGGGACTGCTCGATGTCTTGGGGCCAGAGCCGCCGGTCGAAGTCCAGCGAGGCGTTCAGGCGCCGGAAGTCGGGGTGCTGGGGCTCGCGGAAGCGGGACATGACCTTCGGTGGCGTTGCGCTCGGAGGCAGGACAGTAGCGGAGATCCGCAGCGGCGGTCTCGCGCTTCGAGTTGCCCGAAGGAGAGCATCGAGCGGGACGCCGGCCACCCCAGGAGCAGACCGTTTGGATGTACCAGATCTTTGGACTATCCTGATATGCTCAAAAAAAGTACCTCGTGAGCGGTACTCGCCAGGTAGATGGAAACACTGCCCGCATGGATGGGTGGCGTGCGCAATAATCGCCGCATGTCGGAGTTGCATGAACGGCCGTCGTTGCGTGAGCGGTCTCCGTTGCGCGAGCGCTCCCCGGGCACCCACGCTCGGGGACTGCCGCGAGGCCCGCACTCGCTCACCCGCGCCCAGGTGGCGACCAACCAGCGCGGGCGCCTGCTTGAGGGGATGATCGACACGGTCGGGGCGAAGGGCTACTCGGCGAGCACGGTCTCGGATGTGATCAAGCGGGCGGGGGTCTCCCGCAAGGCCTTCTACGAACACTTCGCCAACAAGGAGGAATGCTTCCTCGCGACGTACGACTCGATCGCAGCCTACGGGCAGCGCGCGATCTCCGAGGCGTTCCACCACGCGGAGGGTCTGCCGGATAGCACGAACGCTGCCCTTGGAGAGCTCTTCGACCTGGCGCTCGAGCGCCCGGAGGCGATGCGGGTGCTGATGGTGGAGATCGGTGCGGCGGGCGCGGCGGGGATCGAGCGCCGCGAACGCATGGCGGCGGGCTATGAGGACTTTCTGCGCGGGATCCTGGGCCTACCTTCGGACCCGGGCCCGGTCCCCAACCCGGTGCTGCGTGGCGTGGTGGGGGGGTTGGTGCACGTTCTCTACGCGCACCTGCGCCGCGGAGAGCGCGCGCGGCTGCGCAAGCTCGTTCCAGGGCTGGCGCACTGGGCGACCTCCTACTGGCCGGCGCCACCGGCGATGATGAACCTGGCGGACACCCCTCCGCAGGAGCTGCACCTGGACCTGTCGGGTGGGCGCGCCCCAGGTTCGCTCTCGCTTGGCGCTGCCGCCAGCGGCCGGCGCAAGCTGCCGCGGGGAGAGAACGGCATGTCACGCAGCTTCGTGGTCCACAGCCAGCGCGAGCGGATCCTCGACGCGGTCGCGAACCTCACCGCGACGAAAGGCTACGCCGCGCTGACCGTGGAGGGCGTCGCGACGGAGGCGTCCGTCTCGCTGCAAGCGTTCTACGAGCACTTCAGGGACAAGGAAGACGCGTTCCTGGTGGCGTACGAGATCGGCCACGACAAAGCGCTCGCGCTGGTGGAGCAGGCGTACCGGACCCAGTCGGACTGGCGCCTGGGCGTACGGGCGGGCATCTCGGCGCTGTTTCGCTTCATGGCGGGGGAGCCGACCTACGCACACGTGGCGATGGTGGACGTGCTGGCAGCGACTGAGCGCACCGCCGAGCGCGCGTTCAAAGGCGCTGCCTCCTACTCCCAAATGCTGCTCCCGGGCCTCGACTACAGCCCCAATGGGGAGCGCCTGCCGGAGGTCACCGTGGAGGCGATCGCGGGGGGGCTGTTCGAGCTATGCCTGCACCACGCGCTGCAGGGCCGGGTGCACGAGCTCCCGACGATAGTCCCGCGAGCCACATACTTCGCACTGGCGCCGTTCATCGGCGGGCAGGCCGCAGCCGAGATCGCGATGGCGCCGTAGCGACGACCGGCCGTACCTACCGTCCCACCGCCTCCCGCAGGACGTCCGCCACGCACCGTACCAGCACTCAGTCGGGGGAGGGCAGGCCCGGGATGGGCGGGCCTTAAACCCCCCTCCCGTCGGCAAGGCTCGGCTACCGCCCCACTGCCTCCCGGAGCACGTCAGCCACGCACCGTACCTGCCACTCCTTCATGCCCACGAAGAACGGCAGCGCGATCGAGCGCGCCGCCACGTCCTCGCTGACCGGGTACTCGCCCGGGCGGTGGCCAAAACGCTCGCGGTAGAAGCGCATCAGGTGGATCGCCGGCAGGTACGGCTTGCTCTGGATCCCCTCCGCCGCCAGCGCCCGCACCACCGTGTCCCGGTCCGCCCGGCGCGGGAGCTGCACCACGAACACGAACCACCCCCGCCTGCTCCCTTCCATGTCCGGGCATGGCAGCTCAAGACCCCGGATGCTCCTCAGCGCCTCCCGGTAGAGGCCCGCGATCCGCCCCCGCGCCGCCAAGAACTCCTCCAGGCGCTCCAGTTGTGTCAGACCCAGGGCGCACGCGATGTCCGAGAGGCGGTAGTTGAAGCCCAGGCGGTCGTGGTCCAGCCAGCCTCGTTGTGGGGAGCGCCCCTGGTTGCGCTCCGAGTCGATCCGCTCCTTCAGCGCCGGGTCGCCCAGCGTGATCATCCCGCCCTCCCCAGTGGTGATCTGCTTGTTCGCGTAGAACCCGAACACGGCGGGGTTGCCCCGGCCTCCGACCTGTCTGCCATCCGGATGGCGCGCCCCCAGCGCCTCGCATGCGTCCTCCACGATCTGAAGGCCATGACGACGCGCGATCTCCTCGAAAGCGTCCATCTCCGCCGGGTAGCCGAAGATGTGCACCGGCAGGATCGCCCGCGTGCGCTCGTTCACCGCCGCCTCCGCCGCCTCCGGGTCCAGGTTCAACGTCATCGGGTCGATGTCCGCGAACACTGGGCGCGCGCCCTCGTACACCACCGCATTTGCCGAGGCCACGAACGAGAAGGGGCTGGTGATGACCTCATCCCCCGGCCCCACCCCCACCGCACGCAACGCCAGGTGCAGACCGGCGGTGCCACTCGACACCGCGCTCGCATACAGAGGATCCCCGTCCACTCCACTCAAGCGCTCCGCGAACGCCCGCTCGAACTCCGCCACGCGCGGGCCCAGCGAGAGCTCACCCGAGCGCAGCACCTCCAACACCGCCCGCTCCTCCGCCCCGCCCAGCGCAGGGCGCGCAAGCGGGATCGTCTCCTCCTCGCTCACTGCGGAGGAGCGGCGAGGCTGCATCCGGATCGCCTCCTCCTCGCTCACAGAAGGCGTGCCACCGGCTGCATCCCGTACTCCAGCGAGTCCACCAGCGCGTCCCACGAGGCCGCGATCAGGTTCTCCGAGACCCCGATCGCGCCCCACACCCGCCGGCCGTCGGAGGCGTCGATCAGCACCCGTGTGACCGCGCCGGTGCCCTTGTCCTCGTCGAGGATCCGCACCTTGTAGTTCACCAGCTCGATCTCGCGCAGGTGCGGGTGGATCTCCCCGATCGCGGCGCGCAACGCCCGGTCGAGCGCGTTCACCGGGCCGTTGCCCTCGGCCGTGCGCACGTAGCGGCGCTCGCGGGGGCCGTCCGGATCGGCGTGCTCGTGCATCGGGTCCCGCCCAGGGATCCAAATCTTGATCGTCGCCTCTGTCTCGACCGCCCCGTCCGCGCGCTGCTCCACGATCACCCGCCACGACTCGAGGCGAAACAGCGGCTCGTACTGGCCCGTCTCCCTGCGCATCAGCAGCTCGAAGGAGCCGTCGGCCGCCTCGAACTGGAGGCCCCGGTGCTCGAGCTCCTTGACCCGCTCGGCCGTGCGCAGAGCCGCGTCCTCGTCCAGCTCGATCCCCGCCTCGCGCGCCTTCTCGATCACCGTCGCCTTGCCCGAGAGCTCCGACACCAGCACCTCGCGGCTGTTGCCCACCGCCTCCGGGTCCACGTGCTCGAAGGTCTGCGCGTCCGCGCTCACCCCAGCCGCGTGCAGCCCCGCCTTGTGCGCGAACGCGTGCTTGCCCACGTAGGGCTGCGCCGGGTCCGGGACGCGGTTGAGCAGCTCGTCGACGAAGTGCGCCGTCTCCCGTAGCCGGGCGAGCTTCTCACCGGCCATCACCTCCATGCCCATCTTCAGCTGCAGGTCCGCGACGATCGTCACGAGGTTCGCGTTGCCCGTGCGCTCCCCGATCCCGTTGACCGTGCCCTGCACCTGACTCGCCCCCGCCTCCACCGCCACCAGCGTGTTGGCCACCGCGCAGCCCGAGTCGTCGTGCGTGTGGATGCCGAGCGCGACCCCCGGCAGGGCCGTGTGGACCCGCTCGACGACCTCCCGCACGCCAGTGGGCAGCGACCCGCCGTTGGTGTCGCACAGCACCACCCGCTCGGCCCCCGCCTCCGCGGCCGCGCGCACGCACTCCAAGGCGTACTCACCGTCCAGCGCGAAGCCGTCGAAGAAGTGCTCCGCGTCGAGCAGCACCCGCTTGCCGGCGCCGGCCAGGAACGCGATCGACTCCCCGATCATCCGCAGGTTCTCCTCGCGCGAGACGCGCAGCACCTTCTCCACGTGCAGCGGCGAGGCCTTGCCCACCAGCGTGCACACGGGCGCAAAGCACTCCGCGAGCACCCGCAGGCCCTCGTCCTCCGCGGCGGCAACGCCGCGCCGGCGGGTCATCCCGAACGCGACGATCTCAGCGCACGAGAGGTGCTCCCGCTCCAGCAGCTCGAACAGCTCGCGCTCCTTCGGGTTGGAGGCGGGGAAGCCCGCCTCGATCAGCTCGATCCCGAGCTCGTCCAGCGCGTGCACCACGCGCAGCTTCTCCTCCGCCGTCAGGCTCAGCCCGCCGCCGCCCATCCCGTCGCGCAGGGTCGCGTCGTAGAGCTCGACTGCGGCCATCAGCCCGCGCTCTGCGACCGTGCCCCGGCAGCCGCGGCGCCGTGCACGGGTCCCCCGCCCACCGCGGCGCCGTGCGCGGGCGCATCGCCTGCCGGTGTCTCCAACGCGGGGGCGTTCACCACGTCGAGCCACTCCCGGTAGCGCTCCGAGCGCCCGTGGATCGCATCGTCGAACGCCGTCTGCAGCACGCGCGTCACCTCGCCGGGCTCGCCCGTGCCGATCCGGTGGTCGTCGACCTCGCGCACCGGCACCAGCTCCGCCGCGGTGCCCGAGAGGAAGACCTCGTCCGCCAGGTACATCTCCGCGCGCGCGACGTTGCGCTCGACCACGGTGTAGCCGAGGTCCTGCGCGAGCGCGATTACCGAGCGGCGCGTGATCCCGTCGAGGATCGAGTTGTGCTGGCCCGGCGTGACGATCTCCCCGCCGCGCACGATGTACACGTTCTCGCCGGTGCCCTCGCACACGTGGCCGTGGTCGTCCAGCAGGATCGCCTCGTCGTAGTCGGACTTCAGCGCCTCCACCTTCGCGAGCACGTTGTTCAGGTACTGCCCGGAGGCCTTAGCGTGCGGGACCAGCGAGTCCGGGCTGATGCGCCGCCACGAGGAGACCTTCGCGCGCACGCCGTGGCGCATCCCCTCCTCGCCGAGGTACGTGCCCCACTCCCAGCAGGCGATCGTCACGTCGACCGGAGCCTCCATCGGGTTGAGCCCCATCGACCCGTAGCCGCGGTTGACCAGCGGGCGGATGTAGCAGGAGCGCAGGCCGTTGCGCGCCACCAGCTCCCGCGCGGCCGCGCGCAGCTCCTCGACCGCGTAGGGGACCGGCATGTAGTAGAGCTCCGCCGAGCGCAGCAGCCGCTCCATGTGCTCCGCGTTGCGGAACACGGCGGGGCCGAGCTCGGTGTCGTAGCAGCGGATCCCCTCGAACACGCCGGTGCCGTAGTGCAGGCCGTGCGTGAGCACGTGGACCTTGGCGTCCTCCCAGGGGACGAAGTCTCCGTTCATCCAGATGAGGTCCGTTGGTTTCAAGGTCCTTCGCTCCTTCTCTTTCAGAGGTAGTACAACACCGCCCGCGTCGCGTCCGCCGTGCTGGCTCCCCCCCCGAGGTCGGGGGTGCGCACACCGTCGTCGAGCGCACGTTCGACGGCTGATTCTACCTCCAGCGCCTGCTCCTCCATGTCGAGGCTGTTGCGCAGCATCAGGGCCGCGGAGAGAAACATCGCCATAGGGTTGGCGATCCCCTCGCCCGCGATGTCCGGAGCGGAGCCGTGCACCGGCTCGTACAGCCCCGGGGTGCGCGGCTCGCGGTCGCCCAGCGAGGCGCTCGGGAGCATCCCGATCGAGCCCGTCAACATCGCCGCCTCGTCGGAGAGGATGTCCCCGAACATGTTCTCGGTCAGTAGCACGTCGAAGTGGCGCGGGTTTGCGATCAGCTGCATCGCCGCGTTGTCCACCAGCATGTGCTCGAGCTCCACGTGCGGGTATTCGCGGTCCTGGACGCGGCTCACCACCTCCCGCCACAGGCGCGAGGTTTCCAGCACGTTCGCCTTGTCCACGCTCGTCACCTTCGCGTGGGCCGCGTTGAACGCGGTGCGCGCCACCCGTTCGATCTCCTTGACGTTGTAGGAGCAGAGGTAGCT
>JBOGYA010000050.1:0-13213 GCA_050696515.1 Solirubrobacteraceae bacterium | reverse complement strand
CCTCGCGATGCTCAAGCACCAGCCGCACAGCCCGCTCCCGCACCTCCACTGGATATCTATTGTTCGTCTTTCCCATCGGCCCATCCTCTCATAAAGTAGGACCTCCAAGATCCCCGGGGCGGTTCATTTCGACGTTGCCGTCGCCATCATAGGTGGTTTTCGTTTCATGGCCGAGCGGGTCCGTCACCTTGATCGGCCGTCCCTGCGCATCGCGTTCGGTCGTCGTCGTGAATTCGGATTCTTTCGCGCCGGACACGTGACCTCGTGGGCTGACCATGCTCGTTTCCTGGGAGTCTTCGTTATAGCCCCATGTGCGCTTGTCGCTTTCCGGGTCTGTTTCGGTGGTCTTGTCGCCGGCTGTGTCGTATTCGTATTTCCATGTGCGTTTCAGCGGGTCGGTCATGCTTTCGAGTTGGCCGTGGGAGGTGTATTTGTAGCTCGTGGACTGGGTGGTCGAGCCAGGGGCGGGGCGTTCGATGACTTCGGGGTTGCCGTGGCTGTCGCGTTTGTAGGTCGTGGTCTCGCCGTTGGGCAGCGTTTCGGTTTCGATGTCGTGCGTGCTGTCGTACGTCCATTTCGTTTCGTGTTCTTCGGCGTCCAGCTTGCTTCTGCGATTGTTGGAGCTGTCGTAGGTGTATTTGGTGGTGTGGCCGTCACCGTCGGTGGCGCTCAGCAGGCAGTTCGCGCTGTTGTAGGAGAAGGTTTCGGTGGTGGCGGCAGAGGTGCCATAGCCGTGGGTGGTGGAGAACGGCAGGTCGTTGCTGTCGAAGCGTTCGTCGGTCACGGCGCCTGTGGCTTTGTTCGTGGTCTTGGTTTGGAAGGCTTCGTATTCGAAGGTCGTTTGGCGTTCTGCCGGGTCTTTCTGGAAGGTCACTTTGTGGGAGCTGTTGTATTCCAGGTGCCAGTGGCCGGAGCGCCCGTCGGTGAGTTCGGTCATCTGATGGGAGGCGTCGTATTCGAACTGCCAGCGCAGCGCTGCTCCTCCTGGCTGGGTGACGCTTGCGAGGTTACCCGATTTGTAGGTGTATTTGACGACATGTTTCATCGGGTCTTCAGCGCTTTCCACCAGCCCTTCGCCGTTGTAGGTAAGTTTGATCGCGCGGCCCGCGGGGTCGGTGATCTTTTCCAGGCGGCCTTCGTTGTAGGTCAGGGTCGTCGCGTTGCCGTTGCGGTCAGTCACGCTTTCCAATCGCCCATTACTGCCGGTGAATTTGTATTTGGTCTGATTAGCCAGTGTCAGCGTGTATCCAGTTTCAGCGCTGCCGCTCAGCGTATCTTGTGACCAGGACGGAGCGATAAACGATTCGCCGCTGCCTTCCGTGAACGGAACGGTGCTCCCTTCGGCCTGGAAGAGGATGGCTTTTTTGTTCGCTTTTTCGACCACCAGATGGTCGCTGAAGGAGCTTGTCCATCCGTAGCCGAACATGCCGTGTTCGGTGGCTGCCACAGCGGCCTGGGAGTTATAGGTGCGCGTCAGATCCAAGCCGACGCCACGGCCGCCAACTGAGAGATCGGTCTGCGACTGCGAGAAGTTGCCCGTGGCGCAATCCACGCCTTCCCCGCATTCCGGGCGAGACTGATCTGAGCTCGATGGGTTTTCTTCCAGCCCGTACTGCGTAGCGGATTCGATAAAGGCTGGGTGCAGAAACTTAAACTTTCCCGTTGGTTCCGCGATGATCCCATTGTTTTCGAAGTTGACTCCGACTCGGGTTTCTTCGGTTCCTTCAGTCTTCTCGAAGAGACCGTTGTTTATAAAATATGATGGGATTTTTTCTTCCAACATGCCTACGCCGAACAGCGACTCGGTATTCGCTTCAAATATGCCTTCATTGTCAATAGTCGCGCCTTCGGACAAGTACAGGGTGTAGCCTTTTGCTACCTTGGCGGTGCCTTCGTTGAGCAGTTTACGTTCGACAAGACGCGCAAAGAGGCCTCCCGAGGCCGGCGCAATCAACGCCGTGGCGCCGTACTGAATCACAGTTTCACCTTTGCCCGACATCGTGCCTTCTCCAGCCCAGGTCAACGAGCTGGTGATGTCCAGAGTCCCAGCGCCAGTCAGCGTACACCCCCCACCCAACGAAAAACGAGGAATCGTCATTGAGCCTTTCAAGATATCGAGCGTCGAAGTGAATTCAGTTGTGACGGTCGCGGCTTTGCTTTCCAAGTTTTCCACGGACACAGTCGCCCCGGTGAGTTCGATCGCGCCAGTCCAGCTACCGGCATTTAGCACATAGCTGCCTGCGTGATATACGATCGCCGCGCCTTCCGCTGAGGACCAGGTACCCGTGGACGACCCACCGCCGCTGAACCGCAACTTTCCTTTCTGCGCTTCCACTATTTTATTGTTTTCGAAATTGATTTCTACCCTCGTTTCGCCCGTACCTTCGGTCTTCTGGAAGACCCCCGTATTCACAAACCTCGCGGCGGCGCCGACTCCGCCGTCGTAAATACCAAAAACTTCCTGGCCGTTCGCGTCGAACGTGCCATTGTTTTCGACCGTCGCACCTTCAGACTCCGTCAGCATACCTTCACCCAGAGTAAAAGTGCTTTCATTGACAAGCTTACGTCCCGCCAGCTTCGCATGAGCGGTGATCGATGCGCTCGCACCCGACTGGACCACTGTCGAGCCCGTACCAGACATCGTGCTTTCACCAGACCACGCAAACGTCCCGAGCAGATCAAGCGTACCCGCCCCTGTAACCGCCGAGCCATATTCCATCACAAGATTTTTGATTTTGACAGTGCTACCAGCTTCGATCGTCATCGGGCTTTCACGAAGCGCCACCGTCCCACTCGGCGAGCTAAAACCCGACGCCGCTATACTCGCTTTCAAAAAAGAGACCGTGCCTTCCAAAACACTGCCGCCGGCAAGCGTCACGGTGACTTCCGCGCTACGAAAGACGAGTGTTCCCGTTTTGCCATTCACCGTCCCTTTATTTTCAAAATTGACTTCCACTCTGGTTTCGCCAATACCCCCGGTCTTCTGGAAAGTACCTGAGTTCACGAACCTCACGGAGCTTGTGTCGCCCGCATCAATCCCAAACGTACTCTGCGTATTGGCGTCAAACGTCCCTTTGTTTTCAACCCTCGCGCATTCGGACAGCGTCAAGGTTTCTTCTTCCAGAGCGAGAGTGCCTTCATTGACAAGCGTGCGTCCCACGAGCTTTGCATGAGCCGTGATCGAAGCACTCGCGCCGGACTGGATCACCGTCAAGCCCGACCCTGACATAGTGCTTTCCACACTCCACGACAACGAGCTCGCAACATCAAGCGTCGCCGCTCCCGTCAAAACCGCGCCGTATTCCATCGTGAGAACGTTCGCCCTCGACACTTCAAGAGCACTCACAAGTTCCAACGTGGCGCCAGCGATCACCACCGTGCCTTTATCCTCCAGCACACCCGCCTGATTAGTCCCCCCGGTCACCTTGACCGTTCTCCCAGCTTCGATACACACCACATCAGAAGAGCCAGGCGCTTTGCCCGTCGACCAGTTCGAAGCCGTCTGCCACGCCCCTTCGCTCGGCCCCGTCCAATTATCCGTGCAGAGAGGTTCAGCCGACGCGCCAGCCGGAACCACAGCCAAAACCGCCAACGCGATGCCAAAAGCCAAACCGAGGCGCGATCGAGCGTCTCCCAGCAGGCTGTGTCGCAGTCCTCTGTGCACCGTCGGCCCCCTTCTCTGATCAACGTAGATAGCCACCGCCAGCACACAGCCACCACGGATCGCAAGCCCTAGCCGTGCGACCCCGATCCCTGCGCACTCAAGACGAGCATCCTAATCAGACAACAAGACGCACGTCAATAGATTCGCAAAAGTCCGTAATCCCAAAGCACGCACTTTGCGACATTTTTGGCCCGTGCTCGTCAGTCGAGCAACCGGCTTGACAAGCAGCCCCTCTTCATACGGCTACTCGCCGAACGGCCGAAATCGGGGCTCGCCCGCCCCGCCGGGGGGCGCGATCGCCGGGACCGCCTGTGTGGCGACGGCTTCGACGACCTCCGCCTCTGACTCCTCGCGGTCCTCGTCGTGCTGCCCGTCGCAGAGCACGCGGAAGTTGCCGGTGACGCCGGTGTCGGCGTGGATCGTGATGCCGGGGAGGATCTCCTCGCCCTCCTCGAAGCCGAGGCGCTCCATGTCGAAGTGGGCGAGGCCGATGCCGTGAGCGGTGTGGGTGGGGTTCTCGCGGTCGTGCGCGGCCACCGCCTGCGCGAAGCGCTCGAGGTTCTTGGCGATCTTGCCGGTGTCCGCCATCGCTCGCCGCAAGCGTAGCGCGCGGTGGGTGGCCGCCGCAAGGCGCGGGGCAGGTGACGGCAGCGCGGGCGACCGCCGCCGCGCGTACGATGCGCGCACCACAGAAGCCGAACAGAAGGGGACCGCCATGGACATCTTCGCCCAGCTCGATGAGGCGCGCAGGCGCACGAACGTGCTCGACCACCCGTTCTACCAGCGCTGGAGCGCCGGAGAGCTGGAGTCCCAGGAGCTGGAGCTGTACGCAGGCGAGTACGGCCACGCGGTGGTGGCGTTGGCGGAGGCCTCGCGGCTGGCGGCCGAGCAGGCCGGTCCCGAGCACGCGGCGGGGCTGCGCCGTCACGCGGAGGAGGAGCAGAGCCACGTGGGGATGTGGGAGGACTTCGCGCGCGCGGTGGGGACGCCGCAGCGGGACGGGGACCTGTCGGTGCGCGGCGAGCCCGCGGGGGCGAGCGCAGAGCCGCTGGCGCAGACGCGCACTTGCGTGCAGGCGTGGACGGCGGGAGCGGATCTGCTGGAGCGCCTGGCGGTGCTGTACACGATCGAGGCGAGCCAGCCGGCGATCTCGACCACCAAGCTGGAGGGCCTGGCGACCCACTATGGCGTGTGCGAGGACTCCCCGGGAGCGGCGTACTTCAAGCTGCACGCGAAGCTCGACGTGGAGCACGCCCGCCAAGCGCGCGAGCTGATCGCGGAGCTGATGCCCGAGGACCCCGGCGAGCGCGCCGCGGTCGGCGCGCGCATGGTGGCGCGGGCGCAGGGCGCGCTGGATGGCAACTGGCGGCTGCTCGACGGCGTCGAGGCCCGGAGGGCGGTCGCGGCGTAGGTCACTCGATCGCCTCGACTGCTCGATCGACCCTCGATCGACCTCGATCAGCCGGGGCGGGCGGAGCCAGTGTCGGTAACTGCGCTGCTTGCGCTCGAAGCGCCGCCGGTGCCGTCAACCGCGGGTGAGGTGCCGCGCTGGGTCAGAGCGGCGCGGACGATTGGCGCGACCTCGGTCCCAAACAGCTCGGTGGCGCGCAGGACCTGCTCGTGGGGCAAGGTGCCGATGCTGATTTGGGCGAGGAAGCGGTCGTGGTCGAACAGCTCGTGCTCGGCGAGGATCTTCTCGGCCACCTGCTGAGGGCTGCCGACCAGCAGGTGGCCGCCGGGAGCGCACGCGGCGTCGAACTGCTGGCGTGTCATCGGCGGCCAGCCGCGCTCGCGACCGATGCGGTTCATGACCTGCGAGTAAGCGGGGAAGTACTCGTCGGCCGCCCGCTGGGAGGTGTCGGCGAGGTAGGTGTGGGAGTTGATCCCCACGGCGGGGCTCGAGTGGCCCGCCAGGTTGCGCTTGGTGATCTCCCGCTCCTTGAGCGCCTGGCGGTAGAGGCCGATCAGCGGCGCGAACCGCGCGGGGGCACCACCGATGATCGCGAGCATCAGCGGAAGCCCGAGCGTGCCGGCGCGCACGACCGACCCGGGCGAGCCGCCAACGGCGATCCACACCGGCAGCGGCTGCTGCAGCGGCCGGGGGTAGACCGCGGCGTCGTGCAACGCGGCCCGGTGATGCCCCGACCAGGTGACGTGCTCGGAGTCGCGCAGCGCGAGCAGCAGCTCGAGCTTCTCGGCGAACAGCTCGTCGTAGTCCTCGAGGTCGAGGCCGAACAGGGGAAAGGACTCGGTGAACGACCCGCGGCCGGCCATGATCTCGGCCCGCCCACCGGAGAGCAGGTCGAGCGTGGCGAAGTCCTGGAACACCCGCACCGGATCGGCCGAGCTGAGCACGGTGACGGCGCTGCTCAGGCGGATGCTCTGCGTGCGGGCCGCCGCGGCGGCGAGCGCCACGGTGGGGGAGGAGACCGCATAGTCGGGCCGATGGTGCTCGCCCACCCCGAAGACCTCCAGGCCGAGCTGGTCGGCGAGCTCGATCTCCTCAAGCAACTCGCTCAACCGCTGCGCCGCCCTGTCCGCATCCGCGCCTAGCGGCAGATCGGCGAAGGTGGCAAGGCCCAGTTCCATAGCGCGAGGCTATCGCCACGCGCTGGAGGTCAGCTTGGAATGAGCACGGTAAGCCCGTGCTCACGCGCTCCGTCGGCGAGGCGTTTGTCGTAGGTCATTATTGCGTCGAGCCCGTCGGTATCCGCGAGTTTCACGGCTGTGGCAAGGTGGATCGCATCGAGCGAGGCGACTGTGGATGGAGGGATCGTTTCAGCGGCCGCGAGGATCTCCTCGTCCATAGGGATCAACGATATATCCGCTAGGAGTCGATCCACCTCGTCCAGGCAGTTGTCGCGAAGACCGATACGGCGTAGCTCCACGCTCAGCAGGCGGCTGGCAATACGGCGTTTGAACGGGTTCAGATCGCGCTCTATCACGGACCTGTCAGGCTCGTGGAGCAGCACGCGGCCGAGTGCGCTCGTGTCGACATAGACGGCCGAAGTCATCCTCAAAAACGCCAGTCGCGACTCTCAGCAAGGATGGCGTCCGTCGTCCCGGCTGGCGCTGGATTGGGGCACGGCGGCAGGTTCTTGATGGTCTCCACCAGGTCTCCCTTGGGGATAGTCGCCCCATACTTCTCCGCCAGTTCCAGATAGTAGGGGTCGACATCCGGACGCGAGGGCACGAGCCGTGCGACCTCGTGCCCCCGCTCGGTGACAGTCAGCGTCTCGCCCTCCTTCACGCGCGCGAGGTACTTGCTCAGGTTCTGACGCAGCTCGCGAACCCCTACCGTCTTGGTCGCGCGTATTGGATGGGTGGCAGCCATTGTGCGTCGTACGGTAGCACATGGCTTTGCACGCGGTCTCGGCCCGGAGCCGGCCACCGAGCTAGCCGCAGTCGAGATGTCTGCCGAGGGCGAGGCGCATGCGGCGGGCGCTTGCAAACCTGCGCGGCCTAGCCACGCCACGCACGAGTCGGCCTTCGCTGGTGACGAGCGTGAACGGGTAACGCGCTCCGCGCGCAAGCGCGCGCCTGCTGGTGACCCTCGCCACAGCCTCGTAGCAGGTCAGTGCGAGGTGCGTGACCTCAGCGCCGCGTCCGCCGGTCTTGACAGTCGCCGCGATGCGGCCCGCACTCGTCAATGGGAGCCGACTGTTCAGACGGAAGGCGATCTCGTAATCATGAGCGTGCGCTCCGCGTTGGACATACGCGAGCATCGGTCGCCCCAGAAAACGAAAGGGTGCGGGCGGCACTAGGTCGGGCGGGGGCTCGGCGGCATCGACACCGCTCGTCGCCCACGTCCCCAGGAGTCGCGAGCCATGCCACACCTGCACGCCGATCGTGCCGCTGAACGGCTGCCGGTATGTGATCGTGCCGCTGACCGCGATCGTGTTGCCGCTGTGGCTGATCGTTCCCGCTGTCGGCGGTTCGCCGTCGCCCCACTCGATCTGCGCTGTGTAGGGCAGGTACAGCCCGTTGCCTTCGAGGCCGAATTCACCGACGACTCCACTCCAGGGCGTACCCACCGTGGCGTGGATCGTCTGCGACGACGGGTCGCCGAGCGGGTGGGGCACGAGGCTCCACGTGTGCAGTTCAGTGGCCGCGAGCGTGTGGTCGAGGCCGGTTTGGGCATCGTGGACGTCGTAGTCGAAGGAGAACGCGCCAACGCTTTCGTACCGATGTTCAGGGGCGAGGACCCTATAGCAGCCATTCACGCCCCCCTGTTCGATCGCGGCGGGCGACGTCGCGCCGTCTCCCCACACGGCGGTAGCCGTGAAGTCGCTCGCCGGTGGCGTTCCGCCAGGCCCGCCGTCGGTGAAGTAGCCCGTCGGCGCCATCGCGGGTTCTCCCACCGGGAACCAGTACACAGGCTGCGGCAACAGCGCGCCCGGAAGCACATCACAGGGCCGGCTCGCCGCATGCCATTCCGCCGAGGCCACCTCGGGGACACCCATGATGGCACACTGTGTCATGAGCAGGCAGATCGTCAGCGTTACCATGACGCGTGCCGCCACCGTGCGCGTCTCGGGATGACATCGACGCGATACCCGTCGAGTTCGTGGACGTTTGCGACTCACCTGTCGATCAAGCGTAGACGAGTTCGGCGCTCGCGGTCATCGCAACGGGCTCCGTGGCCTCGGCATTGTGCTCCCGGCCAAAGACATCGGGTCAAGCTCATATGTCCTGAAGGCTGGCCTCGGGCGGATCGTCGCAGTCGAGCCGGCGTGTCCTTACATCTCGAGGATCTCGACGCGGTACCCGTCGGGGTAGTGGTCGGTTTGCAACTCATCGTCGACGCGCACGAAGGCGCTCAGGCGTAAACAAGTTCGGAGCTTGCGGTCGTCGCAACCGGCTCCGGATGCAGCGGCGCCAGCATCACGGTGGCTGGCGCCTCCTCTGGACCCGCGAGGACAAGTGCGATTCCTTCCTGGAGGCTCTCTCGCAGCTCATCCAGATTGTCGCCCGTGGCGAACACGCCGGGGTACTCATCCACGGTTGCCCATAGTGATCCGTCCTCAAGTCGGACGTTGATGTGCAGTTGCTGGGGCTCAGGCATCACGCTCTCCGTTAAAGATATCGGGTCAACCGCGCGCGTCCTAGAGGCCTGCCTCACGCCTTAGCTGCGCCTCGAAGCCCTTCGAGTATGCGCGCCGCTTGTTCTCGGGAAGTGTAATTGGCCGGTGTCCAGGCTTCGTCATCTTGGAGTGGACCCCGTTTGGCGGACAGCTTGATCTGACCCTGGTTTGGTGGGCTTGGTGGTTTGGAATCGGTCGGCGCTCGTTTGTTGGTTGGTTGGTGTTGGGCCTGTGGTCATGTGGGCAACCCGGAGGGTTGTCCAAGGGCTGTGGTCAGCTTCGCTGTCCGCAGCCCGGCATGTCCACAGGTCACGTTTGCGTTGCGTGGTGATTCATCTCGTATTCGGTTGGTGTGAGCATGTTCAGGGCGCTGTGGCGTCTGCGGGTGTTGTGCCAGGTCTCGATGTAGTCGTGGATCGCGCTGGCTAGCTCGATGCGTGTCTTCCAGCGCCGGCGGTTCAGTAACTCGACCTGCATGCGAGCCCAGAACGCCTCGACCATCGCATTATCGTACGGGGCGCCAACAGCGCCGACTGAAGGAGCGAGGCCGGCGTCTGTGACCTTCTGACTGAAGACCCAGGAGCCGAACTGAACTCCCTGGTCGGAGTGGATGATCCCTCCCCCGCGTGGTGCCCTGCGGTTCAATGCCATCCCGAAAGCATTCGTGACGAGTAGCCCTGTCTGGCTGTTGTCGATCGACCAGCCGACCACCATGCGAGAGAACGCGTCGATGACCGCGCAGCAGTAGATCTTGCCTTCTCTGGTGGGGTGCTCTGTGATGTCGGTCATCCACAGCCGGTCAGGACCGTCGGCCCTGAAGCGCCTGCGCACGAGATCGAGCGAGCTCGGCTTGCCGACCTTCGCACCTCTCGGCAGCCGGCGTTTCGGCAAGCCGTGGATTCCGAGGCGTTTCATGAGCAATTCCACCTGGTTATGGCCGACGTGAACGCCGCGCCCGTACCTGAGCTCCGCAGTGACGCGCAACGAGCCGTAGGTGCCACCCGAGTCCTTGTGAACCTGCGCAACCTCGCCAGCCAACCAGGCGTGGCGCAGCGTCCGTGCCGAAGGCGGACGCTCCTTCCACGCGTAGTAGCCCGAAGGGGAGACCCCGAGCATGACGCAGGCCCTCTGGACGTCGAATCCCTGCCCGGTCAGGGAGGCGATCACCGGGTAGAGGCTTTTGGGGGCAAGTCCTGCTCGAGGAAGACCTCATTGACCTTCCTTGACACCGCCAGCTCCGTTTCGAGCTGACGGATCCTCCTCTTGGCGGCCGCCAGCGCCATCTGCCCCTCGGTGCTCAGGCCCGGCCGCTCGCCGCGGTCAATCCGATCCTGCTTGAGCCAGTTGTAGACCGTGGCCTCGCTCACGCCGAACGTCTCGGCGAGCTGCGCGACCCTCGTGCCGGTACGCGCCAACTCGACGACCTGCTTGCGCGTCTCCACGGGATACCTGCTAGGCATTCATTCCTCCTCGCTGAGCGCAGAAGGATTCCAGAAACACGACTCCACAAAACCGGGGGTAGATCAGACTGTCCACGGAAGCGGGTCCACTCCACGAAGCGGAGCTGGCAACCTTCGCGGCCGACACTACGGTTCGGGAAGCGTTGGGCGCCGCCGCGTACCACGCGGCGATTCAGAGCCGAGCTGACGGCGTAGCCGCTGCCAGAGAGACGCTGCGGTCGCTCTCAACGAGCACGACAACCCTGGCAGGCGTCGAGACTTGGGACAGCTTGTCAGTCGATGAGCGGCGACGGATTCTCGGCGGCGCCATCGACGCCGTGTTTATCCGCCGTGGCTCGGGAGCCGATGACCGAAGTCTCATCGTCTGGGCCGGTGATCTCAAAGGAGACTTGCCGACCGGAGGGCGAGGCAACGGGCCGATCACGTCCTACGCCTGGTAGTGGCGCGAACTTGTGGGTTGGGTGCCGAGCGTGAAGCACCTGGGACAGCGTTCCAACTGCCTTGTCCTTAGCGCGCTGGGACATTCTTCCGTATGTGCCTGCGGAGAACATGGAATCCCACATAGCAACACTGCACGCTAGCAGGTTTGCGCCCCTTTCCAAGCTCGTTCGTCGGCGCTCGGATGGATTCCCCCTTGACGAAGGGTGCGGCATACCGTAAGGTTGCCAGTACGGTCAACCGATAGGAGTACAGTATGGAGCGAACGATCGGAGTGGACAAGGCTCGAACCAAGCTCGGCCAGCTCGCGGAGGAGATCGCGGCCGACGATGAGGCCGTCGTACTCACGCGCCGGGGGGAGGCTGTGGCGGTCCTCGTGAGCCCGGCTGAGTACGACCGGCTGACCGAGACCAGGCGCCGGAATGCTCAGGAGGAACTACGGGCGCGCTTGGCCGAGGTTCGCCAGAGCGTCGCTGACGCGGGCCTCGACGTGTCGGCTGTCGATGAGGCGATCACGGCCGCACGGGCGGCTGAGTGACGCCGAGGGCGGTCCTCGATACGAACGTCATCGTGTCCGGCCTCGGCTGGGGTGGGTCCTCCGCCGCGATCCTTGACGCGGTGAGCGACGGCCAGCTCGTACTCGTGATGAGCGAGCCACTGATTGATGAGCTGCGCCGCGTGCTGGCTTATCCAAAGCTCGCCAAGGTCATCGACGGGGGCGCGCAGCTCGCGGACCTTGTTGCGGCCAGTAGCGTAGTGGTCGCACCGACCCGCACTCTTGCCGTCGTACGCGACGAGAGCGACAACCGCGTCCTTGAGGCGGCGGTCGAGGGCGCGGCCGACTACATCGTTTCCGGTGACGCGGACCTGCTTGTCCTCGGCTCCTTTAATGATGTCCCGATCATGGCGCCTGCGGAGTTCGCGGCGAAAGTGCTGGGCCGGGGCTCGGGCGAGCCGTAGGGCGACGACGCGAAAGGACTACCAACGATCAGGGTGGGCGTCTGCTAGCGTTTCGCGGCGCCACCAACGATCAGGGGGGTGGTAGCTGGACCCGGGGGCGGGTCTTCCGTCTCTGTGGAGTTCGATCCCGAGAAGGGGACGCCGATGAAGCTGCGTTTGCGCTTCTACGGGCTCGTCGCTATAGGCGAGGCGTTGATTGGATTGGCCATCGTGGCACTGGTTCCCAGCGCAGCGCTCGCTACCCATTCGCCTGCGTCGGGACTGCGCCACAGTCTCGGCCAGCTCGTAACCGCCCTCCGGGAAACAGCCAGTCCGACGGTGTGCTCCCTGGCGACGCCCGCCGGGGAGGCCGCTCTCATTGAGATCGTCAAGGAGAACGCCCCGACCCCACCCGGTACCACCTGCCAAGAGGCGTTTGTCGGGCTGCCCAAGGCGTTGGATGAAGAAGGCGGCCAGAGAAGCGCTTCCCTTGTGATAAGCGTTCGGGAAATGATTAGCACAGCGTCCCTGCGGATGAAGGGCAGCCGGGCAACTGCTCGATTGACCCGCGATTCTTGGGTGACGGGGCGCAACGGCTCGCAGGTCACCGGCGCGGCCGCTGTCAAGCTAGACCCGCTTGGGCTCTCACACTGGATAAGGAATCGGCAGGGGCGCTGGATGTTCAACGACCAGCCGACTGGTCCCTACAGTAGCGCCGGGCTTAGGGCGGCCAAACTGATCTCAAACGCGCTCAAGGGAAGCACACTGAGAATTGCACCGCCACCCGTGGAAATCACTTATGGGTTCTGCGGTAACCAGGCGACCACAAACGACACACTAACAGTGTTCGACCCTAGACCTGAAACCGACAACTTCCCCGCAGGCCAAGGTGGCTCATGGTTTGTCGGGGGTGGCTACAGCTATCTTGCTTTCGGCTCCTTCTCCGTGAACTACCCGGTAGCAAACGGTCTCGACGGCCAGGAGGCACCTTTCGACGCGCAGGGTAATCCACAAGGAAACCTGACGCTATCTCCGCCGCCTTTCGAGGTGCAAGACGACATCAAGCTCGTCAGCGGCAAGGTTATCGTGAGCGAAAACGGCGAACAGGGCGTTGTTCAACGTACCGTGACACCCGGTACGGCAGGCTGCTGACGACATGAAGCTGCCTATGCGTTCGTGCGGAGTTGCCATGACCGCCACGGTTTGCCTGTTGGTTTACAGTCCAGCGTTGGCAACCAACCGCTCGACCGCGCAGCTCCGCCGCGCCTTTGGGCAGGTCTTTCTATCGCTGCGGCTCACGGGCAATCCCGCCGCGTGCTCCTTGGCGACGACACGGGGCCGTTTCTCGCTCATCGAGAAGATACGCGGCCAAGAGTATTACCTACCGTCCACGACCTGCCCAGGAGCACTCGTCGGATTTGCTGCAACGGTCACCAAACAGTGGGACGAATACTGTCGAGCGCTTGAGCCAACGGCGCCCGAACTCGCGGCGATCATCAAGAGCGCCAAGATTCGTGTCAGCGGCAACCACGGGACCGTCCAACTCGTGAACGATGATGTCTGCGGACAGCGCAACGACAAAGGTGATATCGGAGCCATTGAAGGGCCGGAAGCGGTGAAGTTAGATC
>JBOGYA010000049.1:0-13423 GCA_050696515.1 Solirubrobacteraceae bacterium | reverse complement strand
CGTCAAGACCAAGCCCTACGGGCGGCCTACGGCCGGCCTTGACCCCGGCTCCCTCACCACCACAGACGCCACACCGGCCGCTCCTTCCGAAGAAAATCACGGCGCAGGCCTTGACTTTTCATCCGAACATGCACGGCTGTGCGAGCGCTGTGTGATCGCTGTGTGACGAAGTCGGTGGCCGGTTGAGCGCGCTCGCGGTCAATAACCCATGTGGTCACCGCAGCCAGCATCGGTGCCGCCAAGGGCGGCGGGTACGCCCGCTACCTGGAGAGCAAGACCGTTCAGCCCGAGCGCGGGGACTATTACCTGACCCCGGACGGCGAGCTGACGCAGGCCCCCGGCCGGTGGCTCGCCGACACCGAGACCCTGGAAAGGTTGGGGATCGACGCCGGGTCGGTGGACGGCGCGGACTTCATCGCGCTGATGGAGGGTCGCCACCCCGGCACCGGCCGGTGGCTTCGGCCGGAGGGCGCGGGCGGCGGCCGGGGCGGCGGAATCGACGTGACGCTCAGCGCCCCGAAGTCGGTCCCGACGGTATGGGCGCTCGGGGACCCGTGGCAGCGCGAACAGATCGAGACCGCGCACGCCAAGGCGGTCGAGCAGGCGATCCACCACCTGCGCGAGCAGGTGCCTGTCGTGCGCCGCCGCTACAGCGGCCAGGTCGTAGAAGAGCACGCCAAGGACGTGATCGCCACCGAGTACCGGCACACCACGGCCCGCGGCGTCTCTGGCGCCCAAGCACCGGACCCCCAACTGCACAGCCACGTCGTCATCACCGGCGCCGTCCGCGAGGACGACCGGATCGTGGCCGTCGCGTCGCGACCGATCTTCCGCTCAGCACGGGAGCTGGGAGCGTTCTACCGTGCTGGGCTCGCCGAGGAGCTGGCGCGGGAGGGGTACGCGATCGAGCAGGGCACGGGCAAGGACGGCCGGTATTTCGAGATCAAGGGTGTCCCCCGAGAGCTGTGCGAGGCGTTCTCGGGGCGCTCCCGTGAGGTCGCCCGTGCGGCGGAGCGCTTCCGTGCCCGCTACGGCCGCGCACCCGAGCGCGGTGAGCTTCGCAACCTCGCGCTCGAGAACCGCCGCTCCAAGACGCTGACCACACGCTCAGACCTACAACGAGTGTGGGGACAGACCGGACAAGATCACGGGTTCGGCCCGGATGAGGCCGTGCGGATGGTCGGCGCATCCCGGCGCCCTGCAACCGAGCGCGCGATCGAGGATCGCGTCGAGGCGAAGCTGACCGAACAACACGCCGTCTTTCAGGAGCGCGATCTGCGTGCGGTCGTGCTGGAGCAGGCCGCCGGCGAGCTGGCGCCCGATCAGGCGCTCGCCGTCGCGCGGGAGATGGTCCGTGACCGGCGAGTGCTGACCCTGGAGGGTGGGCGGATGACCACCCTGGCGGTACGCGCCCAAGAGCAGGCGATCGAACGCCGTGTAGCCCAACTCGCGCAGCCCGCAGGCCGAGATGTCGGTGGCGACGCCCGCGAACACGCCGTCCGCGAGGTCGCCGAGCGCATCGGGCCACTCAGCACCGAGCAGCACCACGCGCTTGAAGTCCTCACCGGCCCCCGAGCGCGCCGTGGTGCTCGTCGGCCCCGCCGGCACCGGCAAGGGAGTCGTGATCGACGCCGCCGCACGCGCAGAGCAGCACGCCGGCCGCGAGACGATCGGGGTCGCAGTCTCTGGCTCTACCGCCGAGCGCCTCGGCGCGGACAGTCCCGCGCTCGCCGGGCAAACATTCACTCTGGACTCGCTGGTCGCCCGCGCGAACACCGGCACCCTTCACGTGGGCCGCGACACCACGGTCATCCTGGATGAGGCCGGGATGGTCGACCACACGCGCCTCGACGCGTTGACCTGGCTCGTGGAGCGCTCAGGGGCGAAGCTGATCGCTGTCGGTGACGGTAAGCAGCTCCCCTCGATCGGCCCCGGCGGCATGTTCGACCGGCTCTCAGGCCACGCCCCCACCGCCGAACTTGCAGACATCCACCGCACCAAGGACCCCGCCGACCAGCGCGCATGGCAAACGCTACGGGCGGGAGAACCCGAGCGCGCGATGGCGCACTACGCCTCACGCGGCCAGCTACACCTCTCCGATACCCGCGACCAGGCAGCAGAGCAAGCCGTACAAACATGGGCCACGCTCACCGAGGGGCGCGATATCCGCGAGGTAGCACTGATCGCCGATGCGTCCAACCAGGAGATCGACCGGCTCAACGCTCGCGCCCAACATCTCCGCGTACAACGAGGAGAGCTCGGCGACCATGAGGTCCCGCTGCCCGGCGTCCACTACGGCCTACGTGAAGGCGACCTCATTGCGTTTACTGCGCAACACCGCCCGCAGGGGCAGCCGCGGGTCGAGAACGGCACCCGCGGGCAGGTCAGCGTCATCCACGAGCGAGGCGTGACCGTCACGCTCGACGGGTCGCGTCGCCGGGTGCAGCTCGCCGGCGAGCACCTGGAGTCGCTGAGGCTCGCGTACGCCCAGCATGTCTACCGCCAACAGGGCGCCACCGTCGAGCGCTCTGTCGTGCTCACCGGCGGCTGGCAGGCCAGCAAGGAGACCGCCTACGTCGAGGCAACACGCGCCCGCCACGGCACCACCTGGTTCATCGCACGCGACGACCTCGGCGACGAAGGCCAAGACGCCGGACGGATCACGCGGCTCACCCAGAAGATGACCAACAGCCGCGCCCACACTCCGTCGCTCGCGCATCCAGAGCGCCTCGACCCCGGCTGGACTCCGAGCCACAACCCCCTACGACTTCGCTCCGCCCTCTCGCCGACACGCTGGCTGACCCACACACCCAACCGCGATACGTACGACCGCAGTGCGGGCCGCGGACGTTGAGGGCGGGAAACCCCATTAGAGATGGGGAAGACCAGGGCAGGCGCCACTAACGCCTGTCCCGGCCACTCGATTTGCTTGGTCAGTGGACTGCCACGAGCAAGTCGTCGCGCTGGCGATGTCGAGCTTGGCGTCGAGCCGCTTTGCGACGATTGGGAGCGGCTGACCGACGAAGCTCGGACCTATGGGATCTGGCTTTCAACTGGTATTTCTACGGTGCTCCCCGCAGCAACAGAGATTTCTCTGTTTTCCAGCAACTGCGCCGGTTGGCCGTTCACGAAATAGCCTGTAGCGACTGCATTCACGAGATAAGTCCCGGCGGGCACGGCGATCGCGTAGCTTTCCGTGGAACCCACTTGCTTGCTGGCAACGACAGTGCCTTTCAGAGTGGTGATCGTGACGTTCGCCCCGGTGCACACATGCTCTCCGGGAGCCGGGCCACCCGACAAGTAAAAACTGCCGGTCACGACCCCCATGTCCGGTTCCAGAGCGGGCAAAACCGGCGGAGAACAGAGGACGACATACGGTTCCCGAGGCAACGGCCTCTGTGTCGGCGATTGTTCCGGAGCCGGCGAGGGTTGTGAGGGAGCACCAGGGGATGATGTTGTCCCACCGCCAGCCGTCGATCCCGCGCTCGGTGGGTCCGCTACAGTCACGGTCTTGACGGCTGCGGTGCCTACCGGCTGTCCGTTCTCGGTTATTTGCGCGCGTAGCTTCAAGACGCCGATAAGTTTCGTGGCGTGTGTTACGGCGAAGCGATCTCGGTAGTTCAGGACCGTCTGGAAGCGTTCTGAGTGGCCATCGCCGCTCAAACTGAACAGCACGACAAATCGCCTGTCGCGCGCGCTCGCGGCGCTAGCGGGGATAGTCGCCGACCCTGAAATGGCGATCCTTGAGCCGTCGTCTATCGCGACGAACCGAATCTTCGTCTTGGCCGCGCTCTTAGCCTCCGCATATGCCCCGCCGAGCGCGATCGACAGCAGCATCCCCACTAGTCCGAGTCGGGCACATAGCCTCCATGTCGCAGATTGGTCTCTCAACGCAGGCATCAACATCAGCCTATTCGCTCGACGCTACCGCTGGCCCCAGGGCTGAAAGACTCGGCGGCGACGAGGGTTTCAACGCGACGTCAAGCACATGCCCCGTGCTGGCATTCCAGACGACTACTAGGCTTTCGCCAGTCGGGGCGGCGGCACCCGGAGGCACTGGCACATCCTTCAGCGTGAAGTGGCCGCTCATGACATCAACGTACACCGGTTCGGCTAGCACGGCAGACGACGTCGCATCTGACGACGGAAGACTCGCTCGGGGCTCGGCGACCGCCATCGCAGTCGCCTCCGTCGTGGAGTACACGTCTATCGACTTCGGTGTCGCCTCTCCGCCTTCCTGAAAAGCAAAGCGCTGGCCAGCGTCGAGTGCCGCTTTCGCGGTAAGCGGCGAAGATGTCGCCGGTTCAGTGACCGCATTGCTGCCCACAAGAGGATTATAGGGAAGCCCGGCATGGAGTTCGCATGGATTGCCGTTGGCGACGAAGTACGCTTCTTCGTTGCCCTGAAGGGAGATGCAGGTCACCCCTGGTAGGTCGTACGACCCCTCCGGGCTCCAGCCCTGGTGTTTGACGCCCGTGGTGGGATCCCACCAGGAGAGTCCTGCGAGATGCCTCCAATTTACGATGTTATTGTCGGTCTCCTCCAATCCAGCTTCGGCGCTTGAGGCAGTCGTCGGCTCTCCCCCCCAGCCCATGAGGTCATTGCCTACGGTTATATACCAAGTGTTGTTGGCGACGTAGTGCTGATCATCTGGGAAGTAGTTATTGCCTCCCGGCCCATTTTCGAACCGATGCGTGTCGAATTCGCCGGAGGGCTTGTACTCGGTGGCGCTAAAGTAGAGATATCCATTTCCCGACCCGCTGCGAGACGTCCCGCTGATGGCACCGCCCTCGACCCAGCCTCCGTCAGAAAACCCTGTCCACGCCTCGTTGGTCACGAAGTCTTCTTTCCAGTAAGGCACGCTCGCGTAGCTCGTCTCGATCGATAGGTTCAGCCCGGCCGTAGTTACGCCGTACTGATACGCAAGGGCGTAACAATGTTCGGGGTGACACGGATCGCTAGCGATGATGGCAGTGGTGTCCGAGTACGCACTACTTGATCCGACCGAGTTTGTCGCTGTTACCTCAATACGCAGTGCATCGCCTACATCTTCTGATTTAGCTTCATAGTACGCTCCGGTTGCGCCTCCGATCGGAGTGCAGCTTCCGTAGGGTACGCAGCGTTCCCATTGATAGGTATAGGTTATCGGTTCCGTCCCGCTCCACCGACCGACGACGGCTTCCTCGTAGTGGTAAGACTGAGCCGCGCCGAAGGCCGCAGGGATTTCGACGTTGGACGGGGGGTATTCGTGCGATTCGGCCTGCGAGGCTCGATATTTCGTCTCACCAAACGCGGCTGAGTCGGTCCCTTCAATTCCGACGTACCCGTGAGTGAATGTAGCGTCTGATGCTTCGACCTTGACCGCGAGGTTTTCTTCCGTGGTCCCGTACCAGGCCTTTACTGTGCCGTTAATAGCAGTGATGCCGACGATGTTTTCCTTTGAGCCGCCTTTGAAGCCAATTTCTGAGGATTCGCCGAGCTGGGTCCTGCTGCCGCTCACCCACTTTTCCAGAATGAGCTTAAACCCGTAATTCGTTGCGGTGCCTACAGCCTTTACGCGGTAGCCGTTCTTGGAGCTCGCACCGGTTGTATCACATCAGATCGCGACATAGTCCCGGCGATTTTCGGGGAACATGTGTACCGAGGCAGCGGGGCTGGTGAATTCCTTGGGGTTCCAATATGCGCCGGCAGCTTCTGATTCAGGAGCTTCGAGCCCACCTTCACTCGGTGTCCATCCGTAGTATTCGGAGTACACACGACCGATCGTTTTCCCCCAGGCGAGCTTGGACCATTTGCCTCCATTGGACAAGGGGTTTTCAGCCGCCCGTTCAAAGGTATCTACCGATTCCGTCGCGGGAAAGAGTGGAGACGACGCTCGGAACTTGGTCTCGCCGTAGGCCGCGTCATTCGTCCCTTCGATACCGACGTAGCCGTGGCTAAATGTAGAGGCGGAAGCTTCGATCTTGGCGGCAAGGCCCGCTTCGGTGGTTCCATACCAAGCCCTTACCGTTCCGTTAATGGCGGTGATGCCCACAACATTTTCAGACGAGGCACCTTTGAAAAGAATTTCCGACGATTCACCGAGTATCGTCTTGGTCCCGCTGACCCACTTTTCGAGCACGAGCTTGAACGCATAAGTGGTTTTCCCCAACCCGACAACCCGCAGGCGGTAACCATTCTTTGAACCCGCGCCCGTGGTGTCACACCAGAGGGCGACATAGTCGGTCAGATTTTCAGCATAGATGTGTGCCGATACGGCCGGCTTGCTGAATTCGTAGGCGTGCCAGAATGCGCCGTCGGCTCCGGATTCTGGCGCGCCGGCCCCGCCTTCTTTGGGCACCCAGCCGTAGGTCGTGGAGTACACACGTCCGATCGTTTTCGTCCAAGCGAGCTTGGACCACTTGCCTCCGTTCGACAGCGGGTTTTCAGCCGCGCGTTCGAAACTATCAAGCAGTTCGGTCGCCGGGAAAGTCGATGCGGCGGCCGTCTGGGCTGCGCACATAGCGCCAGCGCTCCCGAGGGCTGCAAGCAGCGCCACCAGTAGCCATAGCGGGCTGGGAGCGCGAGAACTACTGCGGCCCGCGGAATCGAGAGCCCCGCATCCGAGTGGCCAGGGATAAGTCGAGCTCTACGGCGGGGTCGCGTCAGGTCAATCTCTGTGCGCACTGCTCGTCGTCCCCCTCGTCCGTTGGGCCCGCTGAAGCCGCCCAAGTTTAGCACGTGGAATCATTGCTGTGCTGCCGCACTGGTCGCTGAGTCTGATGGTTCCGATAAGGCGGCAGCGGAGCGTAGTCAAGCACAACGCCCAACGTTTTGCAACCAATAGTTGCCGGCTTGCTCATCCATGCGCATCGTTGGGAGGCTTCGCGGAGTGCAGGAGCCCCCAGGCATCCAGGTCGCGCGTCGCGTCCGCGCCCAGCGAACGGCCCTCGAACTCACGCAGGAGGAGCTTGCAGGCGAGCTGGGGGTCACGCACCAGCATGTCTCGCGTATCGAGGGAGGCCATGCGGTCCCGTCGCTGGACTTGCTGGTCCGACTCGGCAGTAGGCTAGGCGTCAGCACCGACTATCTGCTGACCGGGCAAGAGACGACGCCACTCGGAATCGACGGAGCCATTCGGGGCGACCAGCGCCTGAGCGCGACCGCCAAGCGCCATCTCATCGGCATCATCAACGAGCTTCGCGGCGCAGCATAGACGCCAGCAGAACACAACTCGCCGCCTCCACGCCCCAGGTGGGCATCGAACCAGCAACCTCCTGCCTGCAACCCGCCAAATCCCGGATCCCCCGCAGAATTAGCCCCGATGTGGTACTCACCTGCGGTACTCTCCACCAAAGCCGTGTGCCAATTCGAGTGCCACCTGTCCCCCAAACCCACCGATTTGCAGGCGCCTCCTCTGATGGAGCCAGCCGGGATCGAACCGGCGACCTCCTGCTTGCAAAAGCGGCCTGGGGCTCGGCGGGTGGTGTCGGTAGGGCGCGAATAGCCCATAAACAAAGGGCTTGCGCGTTTGTTGGCGCTCGTTGGTGGCGGTTGTTTTCCGCGTCTACTTCGTCCCTACGGACCCGAGCCGGGGGCTATGTTCTACGCCACCGGGGGACTGCGGCACATGTAGCGCGTCGCGGCGAAACGTAGATGGCCACGGCGAGGACGGCGACCACGCCAGCCGCCGTACCGAGGGAATCTATGAGGCAGCAGCCGATGCACTACAGCTGATCGGGCAGCGGGCGCGTGGGGACAGGCCTTTGGCTTCGCCCCAGTTGCCCTGTCCGAGCCCGTAGGGGTAGACGGTGATGCGTTTTGCCGAGCGAGGTCCCGCCTGCTCGGCGAGGAGCGCGCAGACCTGCAGGAGCCCTGCCCAGAACGATATGAACGAGATCGTGGGGACGAAGTCGCCGTCGGCAAGTTCGAGTGGGTCGGGATGGGCACAGGCTGCGCAGGGTTCGCCCGGATGGTGGGTGGTGACGAGTGCTTCTTTGTTGTTGGTCGCTCCGATGTAGAGGTAGGCGGGTTGGGCTTCTTGGACGCGCCAGCGCGCTTCGATGTCATCGACGCCGACCACGACGCGCTCGGCGAAGGGCAGAATCTGCACACTGCTCTCGGGCCCGTACCGCTGAGGGATGCCAGTGATACGCAGGTCCGCGGTGCTTGCTTGGGCGAGGGCCTGCACCTTGGGCCGGCGTTGTTTGGCGTCACTCGCGCGGAACTGTAGGCAGCGATTGAGGTTGTCGAGCCCGACGGTGTCGTCGTCGAGGGTGCGCAGGTTGTTGGAGGCGTGCGGGACCCAGAGCAGTGTTGCGAGGAAGGCGTTGTTGACGGCGCCGGCGCTGACCATGTCGATGTCACCGACGTGTAGTGCTCTGGTGTCGAGCTCTGGGAAGAGCCGTCGAAGGTCGATATGGACGGGTGGGCCGGGGTTTGGTCGCGCGCGTGTGCTGCGTTGGAGGTTCGTGGCGTGTTCGATGTTTGGTAGGGCTGCGTCGAGCGCAATCGCGGCCGTGGCCGCGCTGGCGGCGAGAGCACCGATGGGGAAGTCGCATTCGAGTCTCGTCGTGTGGGCCTTTTCGTGGGTCAGGAGGCATCCGAGCTCGGTAGCCGCGATCCAGGTCGGCTCTTGCTCGTCGCAGGTGCTGTCGCCGAAGCAAAAGGTCGCGTCGGCGTGCTCGGGCTGTGGTGCGGTGTCCAGGCCGGCGATTAGATCGCGACCCAGGTCCAAGAGCGCGGCCTTGAGCGTCGGGCGTCGTAGGGGCGGCACGTCTAGGAGGAGGTCGGCTTCGGGGGCGAGAAGGTCGATTTTGATGCCAGTGCGGGCGATCAGCTGCCAGCTGGTGACGAGCGCTGCTTGACCACTGCGCGAGGACATATTGGCGTCGTCAGCGATCAGCCGGATGGTCGTGGCCGCGAGGCCGGCGGCGATCGCGTCCTCGTTGGCGGATGCGTTGAAGAACTCTTGGTTGATGAGGCGTGTCGTGCGCGAGAGGGGGTCGTCCGGCCTCATGGAGTGACCTGGATGGTGTCGTGGGGATCACGCTCGTGCCAGCTGCCGTTCGCGGTTCGAGCGGCGAGGTAGCTGTCGTCCAACGAGATCGGGCCGGCCGCGAAGCGGGGGATCACGAGCGAGAGATAGCCGGCGATGTGTACGAGCGCGAGCGTGTCGTCGCGCTCGGAGTGGTAGGCGCTTCCGGGGTGGGTGTGCACCTGTGCGCGCACGGTGCGGTTGCGCGCGGCGAGGTCGACCCAGAACTCGCCGATCCACGCTGAGTCTATGTCGTAGGCCACCGCGGAGGCTGCGTGTCTGGGGTGCACGACCTCGTCGACGTGCGCGGGACGCTCCTGGGACCCGACCCATGCCACGACGCACTCGCTGCGGCCCTGCCCACAGCGCCGCAGGTGCTCGAAGGTCGCCTGGAGCACCTGCGGCGTGATTGTGAGGACGCTGCTCATCCGCCGCCGGCGGGGCCCCGCAGGATCAGCGTAGTCTCGGGTTGGATGCCGGCTTGCTGGGCGGAGACATCGAGAGGGATGGGGTCTGTCGCGTCCGGCAGGTACAGCCCGAGCGGGCTGCGCTCGCTCTCCGGGATGCCGAACTCGTTGCAAGCGCGCTCGAAGATCGCGCGGACGTGCTCGTGGGGCTCGTAGGTGAGCGGCTTCAGGATGCCGGTGTAGTTGACATCGACCTTCAACCTGCTCGGCGCTGCGGTCTCACTGGACATAATCTCACTTCCGTCGTCGTGTTGATCGGTCTGCTCGTCCCTGTCGGTAACGATAGCATACCGAGCGGGATGCAATTGATTCTTCATCGCGTGGACTGTAGCCATCCTGTCGGCATATGACTGATCTCATGAATAGACTCTCTACCTGTGGGGCATGAGATGCGAAGTGTGGGCGCCCGCGTTCGCCGCGAGCGGGAGAAGGCGGGTCTTTCGCTCGCCCAGCTCGCGGCTGCGGCCGGCCTCACCAAGGCCTACGTGCTGAAGGTCGAGAACGGCGATACCAACGCGTCGCTGCGCGTGCTGGCCCAGATCGCCCAGGCCCTGGAGCTGACTGTCGCTGACCTCGTCGGCGGCCCGAGCGTGCGTTTTGACCCCGACGAGGCGGAGCCGCCGCCGTCCTCGCTGCTTGTATTCGCCGACGAAGCCGGACTCACGCCGTCGGAGATCGCGACGCTCAACAGCATCCGGTGGCGAGCCGGCGAGGAGCCGCGAACCCCTGAGCGCTGGCGCTACATTTTCAACTCCCTGCGGCTCAGCCGCTCTATGGACACCGAGCACGACGACGCTCAGCAGGATGACCAGCAGTAGCGTATGGACAGAGCGCCTCGTCCTGCGCCTGATCGAGCGCCACAAAGGCAAGGCCCCCACGGAGATTATCGAGGCCGAGGCCGACAGGCTGCTCAAGGAGAGTGAACAAAACGAGCTACCCATTGACGTCGACCTGATCGCCTCCTGCCTGGGGATCAGGCGTCGGATCGCCTCCTTCGGCTTCGCCGGGCGCATCTACGCCGAGGAGTCCGGCCAGCTCGTGATGGACCTCAACGCCGACGACAGCGAGCCACGCCGCCGCTTCACCGCCTCGCACGAGATCATCCACACCGTCTTCCCCGGGTTCAAGCGCGAGGCCAGATACCGCACCGACGCCTCAGCGGAAGCCAACCCGCGCAACCGCGAGGAGGAGTACCTGTGCGACCTAGGCGCCGCCGCCCTGCTCATGCCGCGCGCGATGGTCGCCAAGCGCCTCACCGGAGCTGACGGGCTGGGCGCCATCCAGGCGCTCGCCGCCGACGCACAGGTCAGCCTCGAAGCGGCCGGCAACCGTATCGTCTCGCTGTCTGAGACGCCCGTCGTGTTCCTCGTGTTGAGCATGGCCCACAAGCCGGCTGACGGTCCCGCGCTTCGGCGCGGCGAGGACGTCCCCGAGCAGCTACGCGTGCGCTATGCCACGACAGCACATCTCAACACCTACGTCCCTCGCTACAAGGCCGCCCACGATGCAAGCTCGCTGTGCCGCGCATTTGAGGGACGAGCCATTCAGCACGGCCTTGAACCGCTACCCGGCGCCGAACCCGACGGCGTCTTTAGCGTCGAGGCGAAGGGCTACGGAAACGGCCCTAACCGCCGGGTGCTTGCCCTGACTCGCCCTGCCGCATAGCTCAGAGCATCTTTCCGATCTCGACCGGTGGTGACCACCGGATCGGCCGGATGCCGCCCACATTCACTCGCCCGTGTCGAGGCTTGCGAGGAAGTCGGCGGGCGTGATGACCGGCGGTCGGGGATCGCTCAGGCTCGTGAGGTCGGCGTCACCGGAGACGAGGTAGTCGGCTTTCGCGCTGCGTGCGAGCGTCAGGAGGTATGCGTCATCGGGGTCGCGCAGGTCGTGGTGCTGTCGTGGCGGATCGTCGATCAGCGTCGCGCTGGTGCGCAGCGTCCGCATGAACGCTCGGGCCTCCTCGACCGTGAGCCAGCGGCGGAACTTGGGGCGCTCAAGCACCCCGGCCAACTCGGCGAGCAGCGCCGGACTAGCAATCAGCTCAAACCGCCCGGCAAGCCACGCCGCGAGCAGCCGGCCCGGCGCGCCGCGCGGCGAGAGCCGTGCGGAGATCAGCACGTTGGAGTCGATCACGACCCGGCGCACGGACGCGCCTACCGCTGCTTGGCGCGCTGCTCTGAGCGGTAGGCGTGCACTTCGCGCGTGGCGAGCTCGACCGCCTCATCTTCGTCAAGCCCGGGGTCGTCCTCTGTCCAGCGGTCGAGCATCGCGCGCAGCTCGCGCCGGCCGGCGGTGGCCTCGTCGCTGCGCATGTATGCGCGCAGGGCGTCCTCGATCACCTCGTACTCGCGCCGGCCGGAGCTGGCCGCGAGCGTCTTGGTGGCCGTCAGCAGGTCGGGCTCCAGGTAGATCGTCGTCTTCTTGCGCGCCATGCCCCCATTATGCCTTCTTGAAGGCGTACCCTCAAGGCCCCCAGCCCGTTGGGTCATCGGGCTTCTTCGCCGGCGAGACATGCAGCAATGGTTCTCACATCCTCCCAATCAGCGGCCAGCACGTCGTTCGCGTGATCCCAGGCGCTGCCGAACAGGTCGCATTCGGCTTGGTGGCCCGAACCCCTCAGCAGGAGGGCCGCCTGTGCGGGATCGCTGTCGAACCCAATGGCCTGCGCGTGGTCCACTCGTAGGTCTTCGAGGATGAAGGCTTCCTCGCGGACCCTCGCCTCCACTTCTGTGCGCCATTCCAGACCGGCATCACTCGCCCGGCCTTCGGCAACGTGCCCAGCGAGCACAACCGACAGGCGCGAGCAGAGCGGCGCGTCGCTGCGCCCTTCGTAGTCAACGTATCCGTCATCTGGCTCCATTAGTCGGATGTGATGAACCTTGAATCCCTCCGCACAGGCGACGGAGGCATGTCCTGCCTCGTGATAGGCGGCACGCAGCAAGTCTGACATACAGACCTTCGTCCAATCCGGCCCTCTCACACTGCCTCCACCGCCGGGGCATCAGCCGTGACTCTACTCGGGTTCCAGATGCGCTCCGCAAGCAATCCGTACAACTCCTGACGGCTGTCGAGATCACCTCGCTTGAAGTGGTCGTGTGGCCTGAAAGGAAGACCGCTGTCGTCCAGAAAGCGCCGAAGCCTGGGTTGTGATCGTAAGCGCCTCTATGAAAGCTGCGTGCGAGCAGATTTTGACCGTTGTAGTGCTTGAGCTTCTCCTCGTAGACTAGATCCCCATAGCTGGCGTTGAAACTCTTGGGAAGCAGCACAAGATCGCCGATGCGGTTGCGATATTCTGCGAAGTCGCTGGGGTGGTCGAACTCGTCCGTGTGCCGCTCGAAGTGATCCGCCCAAACATGCTCGATCTCGTACCCGTCCTTACCGCCTCGCTTTGAATAGTCGGCGTAGCGCGATGGCATACCAGACTTGCTCTCTATGTAGTCTGTCACGCGCGCGAGCAAGCGGTGGATCTGACGAGCATTCATTCCGTGCAGTCGAAATCCATCATTTGTGAGAAAGGTCTCCGTTTCAGCGTCGAGCCTTTGGCGCAAGAGACCCGCCAGCTCGCCAGAGTTCTTGCCGCGAATCTCCCGCATGACAAGGAACATGGCGTACTGCATGGTCGAGTAGTCGATAGCACGCCTGGTCCAGATCCTTCGGTAAAGAAGGATGTCAAGAAACGCAGCCGTTATCCGCACCTTCCGCTGCAATTCTTCATCGGAGTCGCCGATGCGCAGCGGCGCGAGAAGCACCGGATATTGAAGAGTGAAGTTGTGCTCAGCGTTGTAGTAGACCGCCTCGAAGCCGGGTGTCTGAACCGCCCCGGGGATCTTGGAGGTCCTACTTTATGAGAGGATGGGCCGATGGGAAAGACGAACAATAGATATCCAGTGGAGGTGCGGGAGCGGGCTGTGCGGCTGGTGCTTGAGCATCGCGAGGA
>JBOGYA010000048.1:0-13536 GCA_050696515.1 Solirubrobacteraceae bacterium | reverse complement strand
CGCCGTCGCCGACCAGCTGCTTGGCGGCGCGCCAGATCAGCGAGGACTTGCCGTAGCGCCGAGGCGCGAAGAGGACCACGTCCTGCCCGTTGCGGACGTCGCCCACCAGCTCGCGGAGCTCGTCTTCGCGATCGGTGAACGCCTCGTCGAGCGCCAGCGCACCGAAGCGAAATGGATTGGCGGGAGCACTCGAACCGCGGGCCACGCCACCATTATGCCTTACAAGATAATCTCTGTCAAGATGATTTATTTCATCTCAAACAAGATTATCTCACAGGGCATCAAACCGCGGAGACCTGCTCCTCCTCCGCGACGCGGAAAGACGAACCGCAGCCGCAGGCGGCGACGACGTTGGGGTTGTTGACTTTGAAGCCGGCCCCCTGGAGGCTTTCCTCGTAGTCGATCTCGGAGCCGTGCACGTACTGGAGGCTCGAGCGATCGACGAGCAGCTTCAGCCCGTGGCTCTCAAACACGGCGTCGCTCTCGCGCTGCTCGTCGAAGGCGAGCTGGTACTGGAAGCCCGAGCAGCCGCCGCCGCGCACCCCGACGCGCAGCCCCGCGAGGGCCACGTCGGCGCTCTGTGCGGCGAGGAACTCGCGCACCTTCTCGGCTCCCTTGTCGGTGAATGCCACCATCGCTATCCAAAGTGTAGCGAGACCCGCCACCCCAGCTATCCTTGGCCGTGGAGGGCGGCGCAGCCGGCCAGTGGGGCCGGCGAGCCGGGCCCCTCCTTCTTCAATCATGCCCACCCCCGCAGAGCTCAAGCAGCGCATCGAGGCCGCGATCCCGGGCGCCCGCGCCGAGGTCGAGGACTATACCGGCGGCGGCGACCACTTCCGCGCGACAGTCACCGCGGAGGCGTTCGCGGGGCGCAGCCGCATCGAGCAGCACCGCCTCGTCTACGAGGTGTTCGGAGCGGAGATCGGCGGGCCGATCCATGCGCTGTCGCTGAAGACCGAGGCCGGCTGAGCCCGAGTCCCCGCCACCATCCCGCCGCCACGCCAGACCCACCGCAAGAGCCACCACCCCACCGCACCGACCACCCCACCGCACCTAAGCCACCAGCCCGCCACACCGACCACCGCACCGCGCCTAAAGCCACCACCGCCCTCGCACCGCAAGACCAAAGGAGCCCCCATGAAGAGCATCGATCCGATCACCGCCCCCTCCACCGAGTCCAACCCGATCCGCACCGCGATCGAGCAGGCGATCGCCGAGAACCCCGTGATCCTCTTCATGAAGGGCTCCCCGGACGCCCCCGCGTGCGGCTTCTCGCGGAGCACGGTCGCCGCGCTACAGGCGCTCGACGCGAGCTTCGCCGCCGTGGACGTACTGCCTGACCCCCGCATCCGCCAGGAGCTCTCCGCGCTGTCGGACTGGCCGACGATCCCGCAGCTGTTCGTGGACGGGGAGCTGGTGGGAGGATGCGACATCGTCACCGAGATGTACGAGTCCGGCGAGCTGGCGGAGGTTCTCGGGCTGGAGGGCCGCGCGGACGCCGAGTCAGCGCTGCCCGAGGAGAGCGCCGTCGGTGGGTTGCAGATCGAGAACCGGCTGGGCTGACCTGCCGCGCCCGCGGACCGGCGGGCCACCTGGGGTTGTGGGTGGTGCACATGTGGACGGTGGTGGCGGCGGCATGGGTCGTGTATAGCGATAGGTACACACGACTTGGAAATTGAAATACGCCGACGCGCACCCACCGAGCGTCGAGCGTTGCTATAGGGTGCTCGCCCCATGCCCTCCGTAGCGGTCGTCACCGACTCCACCCACTACCTCCCCCGCGCGCTCGCCGACAGCGAGGGCGTCCACCAGGTCAGCCTGTACATGGGGTGGGGAGACGAGCGCCGCCGGGAGACCGAGATGGAGAGCTTCGACGCCTTCTACGAGCGCCTGGGCTCCGACCCGGAGCTGCCCACCACCTCACAGCCCTCGATCGGGGACTTCCTCGCGGCGTGGGAGCCGCTGCTGGACGCGGGGCACGACGTGGTGTCCGTGCACCTCTCGGGCGGGATCTCCGGCACCTGCGAGGCCGCCCGCCAGGCCCACGGGATACTCGCCGAGAGCGGTCTCGGCGAGCGCGTGGAGGTGATCGACGGGGAGACCGCCTGCGGGGGCCTCGGCCTGCTCGTGCTCGCGGGCGCCGCGGCGGCGCGCGGGGGAGCGGACAAAGACAGGGTTGCCGCCCGCGTGCGCGAGACGCGCGCGGCGCTGCGGATCTGGTTCTGCATCGACACGCTCGAGTACCTGCGCCGCGGGGGCCGCGTCGGCAAGGCGCAGGCGTGGATCGGGGGCACGCTGCGGATCAAGCCGATCCTCACGCTGGGGTACGAGATCACGCCCGTCGAGCGGGTGCGCACCGCGGGGCGGGCGTTCGAGCGGATGGTGCAGTACATGCACGAGCTGCACGAGGTGGGCTCCGACGCATGGGTGGTGCAGCACATCCAGGCCACCGAGCAGGCCCAGAGGCTGATCGAGCGCGGGCGCGAGATCTACGGCTCGGAGCCGCTGTTCGTCTCCGAAGTCGGCCCCGTGATCGGCACCTACGTGGGACCCGGCCTGGTCGGCGTCGGCGGGATCCCCCGCGCGCTGCTGGCCTGAGCCTCAGCGCCGGCGGCGCCGACGGCGGCTGCGCATCCCGAGCGCGAGCCCTACGACGGCGACGCCGATCAGCAGCTCGCGCCGGTGGCGGGCGACGTGGCCGCGCCAGTCGGTGAGTCTCGCCACCTCGCCGTGCAGACGCTCCATCGAGACCGCCAGCTCCGCGCGGTTGGCCTCGATCGAGTTGCGGATCTCCGCCGGGGAGCGCTGCGCCATCACGCCGCCTCGCCAGATCCGGACCCCGCCCCGCGGTGGGCGCCCACCGGGCCATACGGCCCCGCGCCGGGCGCGCCCTCACGCTCGGAGGAGGAGCCCATCGTCTCGCGGATCAAGCGGGCCTCCTCGATCGCCATCGTCGGGACGGGGGGAGCGCTTTTTTTCACGGCTTTGGCGGCCGCCACCCCCGCGAGCGCGCCGAGCACCACCAGGATCAGCGCCATCGCGAAGAAGCCCCAGAAGTACGTGAACTCGTTGCCCGGCAGGTAGTAGTAGAGCAGCCACGCGCACCCGATCAACACGAAGAACAGCGCGGTGAGGAAGAACACGCCCGCGACCACCGCGACCACCGCGCCACGGGCGAGCTTGGAGACCTTCTCCCCCACCTCCGCCTTGGCGAGCTCCACCTCCTCGCGGACCAGGACGGCCACACGCTCGGAGACGTCGGTGATCGCCGTCGCGATGTTTTGAGGCGGGAGGCTTTGAGGCGGAGGGGCTTCAGCTGCGGCGCGTTGCCCGGGGTGGGAGGGTCCCAGTCCAGACGCGGCGCTCACTCCGGGGGCTCCTCGTCGAACACCTTCCGCCACACCACGCCGGCGGCGCGCTGCACGAGGGCGCTCGCGAGGACGCCGAGGGCGCTGAGCATCCCTGACCACATCAGTCGCTTGACCATCTCGTTCTCCATCATCCGGGGAGTGTATTGCTCACGGTGGTCGCCTCCAGTCCGCCGCACACGGTCTCTACCACCAGCCACTTCGCGCGCTCGTAGTGCTCCTCCCCGCGGGGCAGCAGCTCGAAGATCCAGCCGGTGAGCATCTGCTCGATCGCGCCGTAGAACGCCATCGCCGCAAAGTGGGCGTCGATCTCTCCCTTGAACGCCCCCTGCGCCTGGGCGGCGGTGACGATCGCGGCGATCTGCTCGTACGCCTTGCGGATCTCGGCGATGTGGGTCTGCCCGAAGGAGTTGGCCGCGCGGGTGACCTCAACGATGATCACCTTCATCAGGTCGGGGTCGTGGCGGTAGGAGTCCACGATGAAGGAGGCGATCGCCTGCAGCTTCTCGCGCGCGTCCACCCCCTCCTGGGCGTCGACCTCGCGGATCGTCCGCAGCATCACCTCCCACCGCTCCAGGAACAGCGTGTCGAGCACCTCGTCCTTGGAGGCGAAGTAGTGGTACACGAGGCCGTACGCCACCCCGGCCTCGTCGGCGATGTCGGCGACGCGGCAGGCGTGGAAGCCCTGGCGGGCGAACACCCGCACGGCGGCGTCGAGGATCATCCGCCGCTTGTCCTGAGCGGCCGTCGCGCGCGCGGCGCTCATCGCGCACCCGCTCCTCGTCTCGACTCCCGCGGCCCGCCCGGCCCCGAGGGACGGGCGGCCACGGAGCGCCGGATGGAGCTGCGCGCGGCGGACCCGGCCGGCAGGCCCATCCCAATAACTACCGGACTCGCACTCCTCACGCGTGTACTCCCTCCGGCCAGTGGTAAGCCTCGGGGCGGCGGTTGGCCAGGGCGGGGAAGCTCGTGCGGGTCTCCTCCTGGCGCTCCAGGTCGAGGTCGGCGAGGATCTGCTCCTCTTCATCCTGCGCCTGCGCGAGCACGACCCCCCAGGGATCGACGATCATCGAGCGCCCCCCGTAGCGGTACCCGCCGGGGTGCTCTCCGACCTGGTTGGCGGCCACCACGAACGCCTGGTTCTCGATCGCCCGCGCGCGCACGAGGGTGTCCCAGTGGTCGCGGGTGGTGGGCAGCGTGAAGGCGGCGGGCAGCGCGAACACGCGGGCGCCGCGCAGCGCGAGGATCCGGTAGAGCTCGGGGAAGCGCAGGTCGTAGCAGATCGACATCCCCAGCTCCACCCCCTCCGCCGTGGTGCTCCTCACGATCTCCTCCCCCGGCTCGGTGACCGCGGACTCGCGGTAGGCGCGACCCTCCACCTCGACATCGAACATGTGCAGCTTGCGGTACACCGCCCGCACCTCCCCCGTCGGTGCGACGTGCACGGAGGTGTTCGCGAGCTTCTTGGCGGTCGAGCTTTCACCATCCTGGAGGCGCTCGACGATCGAGCCCGCCACCAGGTCGATCGCAAGCTCCCGCGCCGTCTCCCGCGCCCACGCGATCGCCGGCCCGTCGAGCGTCTCGGCGCCCGCGCGCAGATCCTCGTCGGACCCCAGCACCGTCCACTTCTCCGGGAGTACGATCAGCCGCGCACCATCCGCCGCCGCGGCGCGCACGAGGCGGTCGGCGGCCTCCATGTTCGCGGCCTTCTCGGCGGTGGTGTTGAGCTGGACTGCCGCGACCCTCAAAAACACATTCCCTTCCGTGAGTGCCCCTCCACAGAATAGATTGACCAGTCAGTCAATATCCGCAAGCATAGCGCCGGAGGGACCGGTGCCTCCTGCCCGGATGCCCCTGTTTCGCGGCACGCGCCCGCTCAAGCGCTGGCGCTACGTGGCGGTGTTCTGCGAGGAGCTGATGGCGTGCGCGGCGATCGTGTGCGTCGGCCCCGCGCGCCAGAGCTTCTGGGCGGTCCTCTCCCGCGAGGACTCCCGCCTGCGGGAGCGCACGCGCCTGCTCCCCCGCCGGGGCGCGGTGGAGCTGAGCCAGGGGCGCATGAGGGTACGCGACGGCGGCGTGGCGCTCGACTTCGAGCTGGAGGAGGACGCGGGCATCGAGGCCCTCTGCCCCCACGGCCGCGGCCACGTGTGGACACGCAAGCAGGCGGGCATCCCCGCGCGCGGGACCGTGGCCCTCGACGGCGGGCCCCCGCGGGCGATCGAGGCGCTGGCCGTGGTGGACGACACCGCCGGCTACCACGCGCGCGTGACCGAGTGGCGCTGGGCGGCGGGCGTCGGCGTGGACCCCGCCGGGACCCCGCTGGCGTTCAACCTCGTGGCGGGCGTCAACGACCCCCCTGTGGGCAGCGAGCGCGCGGTGTGGGTGGCGGGCGAGCCGCACGAGGTCGCCCCGGTCGGCTTCGCCGCCGACCTCTCCGAGATCACCTCGACCTCAACCGACCCCTCCGGGAGCGCCTCCGCCGAGGGCTCACGGCTGCGCTTCACCGCCGAGGCCGAGCGCAGCCGCCGCGAGCGCCTGCTGCTGGTGAGCAGCGACTACCGCGCGCCGTTCGGGACCTTCGCGGGAACCCTCCCCGGTGGGATCGAGCTCGCGCATGGCCTCGGCGTGGTCGAGCACCACCGCGCGCGCTGGTAGGGCCGGTTCAGGCCCGGAACGTCGCGCCCTGGCCGGTCTTGGCCGCCGGGTGGGCGGGACCTTCAACCGCGCCGGACTGAAGCAGCGCGGCGATCTCCTCGGGGGCATAGCCGGCGGCGGCGAGAACCTGCTCGGTGTGCTCGCCCAGCGCGGGGCCGGGGAGGCGGTCGTGGGAGCCGGGGGTACGAGTTAGCTTGACGGGGAGGCCGAGCTGGCGCACGCCACCCGCCACGCCTGGCTGGTTGAGCGTGACGACCATCTCGCGGGCGCGCACGAGCTCGGAGTCCAGCGCCTCGTCGAGCTCCAGCACGGGCTCCAGACAGCAGTCGTGGGCGCCGGCGAACTCTTGCCACTGCGCGCGGGTGCGCTCTTTGAAGAGTGCGACGACCTGCGCGTGAGCGTCGGAGCCAGGCGCTTCGAACTGGCGCTCGATCAGGTCCTCGCGGCCGACGCCGCGGCACCACGCCTGCCAGAACTTGGGCTCCAGCGCGCCGAGCGTGACCCAGCCGTCGGCGCACTCGTAGGGGCGGTAGCACACCAGCGAGCCCGCGAGCGGCAGGCCGCCGCGGTGGGGGACGACGCCGTCGGCGAAGTACGCGCCGGCGACCATCGCCAGCCAGGAGAGCGCGCCGTCGGCCATCGAGACGTCCACGATCTGGCCCAAGCCTGAACCCGATCGCCCTAGACCCGATCCGCCACCGCCCGCTCCGCCGGCGCTCGCTCCGCCGGCCTGGCCGGCACCGCTGGGTCCGCCAGCGTGGGCAGGACCTCCATCCCGCTCGCGCAGCGCGGCGAGGATGCCGAACGCCGCCATCAGCGCGCCGCCGCCGAGGTCGGCGATCTGGCCCGCCGCCTGGATTGGATGCCCACCCACCCCGTCGCGCTCGCCGGTGAGCCCGAGCAGGCCGACGAGCCCGAGGTAGTTCATGTCATGGCCCGACGCGCTCTTGCGGGGGCCGCTCTGGCCGTAGCCGGAGATCGCGCAGTACACGATCCCGGGGTTGACCTCGCGCATCCGCTCGTAGCCGACGCCGAGGCGGTCGAGCACGCCGGGGCGGAAGGACTCGAGCACGACGTCATGCTCTTCCACGAGGCGCAGCAACACCTCGCGCCCGCGCTCGTGCTTGAGGTCGAGGCGGATCGAGCGCTTGTTGCGGTTGAGCGCGAGGAACAACGCGGACTTCGCGCTGTCCTCAGCACCCTCGTGATACGGCGGGGACCAGCGGATGTAGTCGCCCATGCCGGTGTCCTCGACCTTCAGCACGTCCGCGCCGAAGTCCGCGAGCAGCAGCGAGCAGAAGCCGCCGGGCAAGAGGCGCGAGAGGTCGAGGACGCGGATGCCCTGCAGGGGGAGGTCGGCTTTCATGCCCGCGCGCGCGCCCTCGGCGGACGAAGAGGTGGTCGAGGGCGTGTATATAATTTTGAACTCTGTATAACCATTGTTAGACCAACTCTGGATTTTTGATACTTACTCCAGCTCCTACTACTATCGCTATACCCAATCGCTTATTTCCGATCGTGGCCGTCGCGCGCGGGGACGCCGAGCAGCCGCCGGGCCTCCTGCACGGTGGCGGGGCGCCGGCCGACGTCCTCGGTCATCTGCCGCGCCTTCGCGACCAGCTCGCCGTTGGAGCGCGCCATGGTGCCGTCCGGCAGGTAGAGGTTGTCCTCCAGGCCCACCCGGACCGAGCCGCCGAGCGTGAGCGCCGCCGCGACGAGCTCCCACTGCTGGCGGGAGATGCCGATGACGGCCCAGTGCGAGCGGGTGTGGATGCCGGCGCTGGGACCGCCCTCGACCCCGGGGATGTTGGCAACCATCGCCGCGAGGTTGCGCGCGCCGGGCGGCACCCCACCGACGACCCCCATGATGCAGTCCACGTGCAGCGGCGGCTCCAGCACACCCATGTCGAGCAGCGGCTCCAGGCTGCCCACGTGTCCGAGGTCGAAGCACTCGTGCTCGGGTTTGATGCCGAGCTCGCGCATCGCCTGAAGCAGCTCGACGATCTCCTCGAAGGGGTTGTCGAAGACCATCTTGAAGACGAAGTCTTTGCGCGAGCGCGAGTACTTCGCGTAGTTCATCGAGCCCATGTTCAGCGCCGCGACTTCGGGGCGGCACTCGCGCAGGTAGGCGACGCGCTTCTCGACTGACACGCCCACCGCCCCGGTCGAGAAGTTGACGATCGCCGCGTCCCCCACCTCCGCGCGGATCGCCTCGGAGATCGCCCGGTAGTCCTCGACCTCGAAGCTGGGGCGCCCGTCGGGGGTGCGCGCGTGGATGTGGATCATCGTCCCCCCCTCGTTCACGATCCGCCGCGCCTCCGCGGCGTACTCACGGGGGGTGTAGGGGATCGCCGGGCACTGCTCGCGGTTGGCGAGCACCCCCGAGATCGCGCAGGTGATTACGACCGGGTCCTCGACGCTCATGGCAGGAGTATCCCAGCCGGACGCGTGCCGGCCCACAACACCACCCGCCTCGTGCCTTGCGATTCGCCTGTCCCACCCAACGCATTCCTGTCGGATGAAGCAGATAAGGGGCATTAGAATGGCTGTCGTGACCACCAAGGAACGCCTACACCGGCTCGTCGACGAGCTCTCAGAGGATGAGGCCGAGCGCACTCTTGGCCTCATGGAGAGCAAGCTCGATGACCCGGTGCTCAAGGCGTTCAATGACGCGCCCGAGGACGACGAGCCGTTGACGCCCGAGGAAGAGGCGGCGCTGGAGCGCTCACGCCAGGAGTACCGGCGTGGCGAAGGCGTCCCCCTCGACTCGATCCGTCACGAGTTCTGTTGAGCGGTCGCTGGGTCGTCATCCTCACACCCGCAGCGCGACGAGATGTACGGCGGCTCGACTCCCAGATCAAGCGCCGTGTCGAGGCCACACTGGATCGATTGGCGAACGACCCGGAGAGCGGCCGGCTGCGCAAGCTGGTCGGCCGTCCCGAGTCGCGTTTGCGAGTAGGCGATTGGAGGGTGTTCGTCGAGCTCGACCGCCCGGCCCGTGCCATCGTCGTCCACCACATCCTGCCGCGGGGGCGCGCGTACGATCGTTGAGACCTCCTCAGAGCGCGCCGTTAGACCGGGACAACCCCATGGCGCTTCCACGGCCGCTCGACCTTCTTGCCCTCCGCCATCTCCAGCGCCCGGCAGATCGTCAGGCGCGTCTCGCGAGGGTCGATCACGTCGTCAACCAGGTCGTTGCCGGCGGCGATGTAGACGTCGAACATCTTGCGGAAGCCCTCGATCAGCTCGGCCTTCTTGGCCGCCGGGTCTGCGGCCTCGTCAACGGCTTTGCGGAAGGCGATCTCGACGACGCCCTCGGCGCCCATCACCGAGATCTCGGCGGAGGGCCACGCGACGATCAGGTCGGGTTCGTAGGCGCGCCCGTTCATCACGTAGTAGCCGGCGCCGTACGCCTTGCGGGTGATGACCGTGATCTTCGGGACCGTGGCGTTGGCGACGGCGTAGAGCATCTTGGCGCCGTGGCGGATGATCCCTTCGGCCTCGACCTTCGTGCCGACCATGAAGCCGGGCACGTCCTGGATGAACACGAGCGGGACGGCGAAGGCGTTGCAGAGGTTGACGAAGCGCGCGGCCTTGTCGGAGGAGTCGTTGTCGAGGATCCCCCCGAGCTGGCGGGGCTGGTTGGCGACGATCCCCACCGGGCGCCCCCCGAAGCGCGCGAAGCAGGTGATGATCGTCTTCGCCCACTGGCGCTTGATGTCGAGGTACTCGCCGTCGTCAACGATCAGCCGGATCACCTCGTACATGTCGTAGGGCTTGCGGTTGGACTCCGGCAGCACGTCGAGCAGCCCCTCCTCGCGACGGTCGATCGGGTCGGCCGCGGCGCGCACGGGCGGGCGGGCTTCGCAGTTCTGGGGCATGTAGGAGAGGTACTCCTTGATGCGCGCGATGCACTCCTCGTCGTCGGCGACCTCCATGTCCCCGACGCCCGACTTGCGGCAGTGCACGCGCGAGCCGCCCAATTCCTCTTGGGTGACGTCCTCCCCCACCGCGGCCCTGACCAGATGCGGTCCGGCGAGCGCCATCGAGCCGCGGCCCTTGACCATCGGCACGAAGTCCGCGAGGCCGGGGATGTAGGCGGTGCCGGCGGCGCACGGCCCCATCAGCGCGGCGACCTGCGGGATCACCCCGCTCATCACGACCTCCTCGCGGAAGAGGTGCCCCGAGCCGGCGAACATCGCGCCGGCGGCCTCCTGCACGCGCGCGCCGGCGGAGTCGAGCAGCCACACGAACGGGATCCGCTTGGTCAGCGCGAGCTCGCGCAGGCGGGTGGTCTTGATCTCACCCGTCATCCCCATCGACCCCGCCATCACCGTGAAGTCGTACGCGCACACCGCCGCGAGGCGGCCGTCGATCTTGCCGTAGCCGGTGATCACCCCGTCCGCGGGGGCCTCGACGCCCTCCATCGCGCGCTGGGCGAAGTGCGGGCGGCCGTGGATGCCCAGCTCCACGAACGTGCCCGCGTCGATCAACAGCGCAATCCGCTCGCGCGCGGTGAGCTTGCCCCGTTCGTGCTGCTTTTTGATCTTCTCCTCGCCGCCGCCGAGCATCGCCTTCGCGCGGCGGGCCTCGAGGTCCTCGACCAGCGGGCGCAGCAGGGAGGTGGGCGTGTCGGTCGGGGTACCGGTGGCATCGGCGGATGTGCCGGTGGCATCGGCGGGGGTGCGCTCGCTCATCAGCGGCCTTTCCACACGGGGTCGCGTTTTTCGAAGAACGCGCTGACGCCCTCCACGATGTCCTCCGTCGAGAGCGCGAGCGTGAGCTGCGCGCGCAGGTAGTCGAGCGCGTCATCCAGCGGCATGTCCAGCTGGCGGCGCATCGCCTCCTTGCCGAGGCGCATGATCAGCGGCGACTTCGCGGCGAGCTTGCCCGCCCACTCGGCGACCGCGGCGTCGAACTCCTCCGCGGGCACGACCCTGTTGACGATCCCCGCGGCGAGCGCCTCCTGCGCGGACCAGCGCTCGCCGAGCAGCAGCAGCTCGGAGGCCTTCTTGCGCGGCACGTTGCGGTAGATCAGCGCCATGATCATGAACGGGAACGCCCCCACGTTGATCTCAGGCGTGCCGAACGTCGCGTCCTCGGAGGCCACGACCAAGTCGCACGCCAGCGCGATCCCCAGCGCCCCCGCAAGCACGTGCCCCCGCGCCGCGCAGAGCGTCGGCTTGCCGAGCGCGCCGATCAGCTTGAACAGCTCCACGAACCGCTCGGAGCCGAAGTGCTTGTAGACGAGCGGCACGTCCCCCGCGAAGCCCCCCAAGTTGGCGCCCGAGGAGAAGACCTTCTCGTGCGAGGACGCAAGCACCACGCAGCGCACCGCCTCCTCATCGCGCGCCCGCTCGAGCGCCGCGTGCAGCCCGCCGAGCAGCTCGGCCGACAGCGCGTTGCGCGTCGCAGGCTCGTTCAGCGTGATCGTGGCCACGCCGTCGGCGACCTCGTAGAGGACGGGCGGCTGCGGCGTTTCGGACGAGGGCGAGGGCTGCTCGGACACGGAGGCATCCTAACCGGCCGAAGGTGCTCCCGCGCTCTGGATTGGCTGCTCGGCCAGGCGCTCGGGCCTATTCCCAAACGATCCGCTCGGCCAGCTCTGCCGGCCCAAACTCGATCAGGCCGCTGCGCTCGATCGGCTCGTAGCGGTCGCCGCGCAGGCCGAGCCAGTGGATCTCGCGCTTCTTGGGATCGACGATCAGGACCTCGTCGACGTCGTGGGCGGCATAGAAGGGGAGCTTGACCCACGTCTCGTCGTCGGGAGAGACGAGCTCCACGACGAGCGCCGCGGTGGGGTAGTAGAGCCGATCGGGCCCGGAACGAAGAATGCCGCTGTCGGGCACGCGGTAGTTGCCTTTGGTCCCCAGATTGAAGTCCGCCATGGGCAGCAGCCCCGCGGCCCGTGAGGGGCCATCGAGCATCGCAGCGAGCTGCTGCAGCACGCGACCGTGGCGACCGTGCGGGGTGGGGTTCACGTGCAGCACCCCGTCCCACATCTCGTCGGCGCGATCGAGGTCGAGCTGTTTGCGGCGATACAGCAGCTCATCGATCTCCACCGGGAGCGGATCGAGAATCACAGTCGGCACAGGGCGATTCTAGCGCCGTTGAATACCTCGTGCAGCTCATTGTGTGCACGTTACGCACGGCTTGGGATGGAACGCTCGGCCGCCGCCTGCCCGCTCGCCTTTTCCTGGCTGAAGCGCTAGTTTCTGCTCACACAAGCGAGCACGACCAAACGCCGAGCACTACACAAGGAGCCCCACGAGATGGCCGCCACCGCCGAGCGCGTCCTGAAGCCCGACTTCGCAGCGAAGCGCAAACACTTCCTGTTCACCGACGAGCACGAACAGCTGCGCGAGTCGATCCGCAGCTTCGCCCAGAAAGAGCTCGCGCCGCACGCGGAGGAGTGGGAGGAGACGACGTTCCCGGACTCCGTGTTCACGCGCATGGGCGAGCTCGGCTTCCTGGGGCTCGACAAGCCCGAGGAGTACGGCGGGCAGGGCGGGGACTACTACTCCGCGCTGGTGCTCGCCGAGGAGATCGGGCACGGCAACTGCGGAGGACTCGCGATGGGGATCGCGGTGCAGACCGACATGGCGATGCCCCCGATCCTCGCGTTCGGCACCGAGGAGCAGAAGCAGCAGTGGGCGGCGCCCGCGATCGCCGGCACGAAGATCCTGTGCCTCGGCATCACCGAGCCCGACGCGGGCTCCGACGTGAAAGGGATCAAGACGCACGCCGTCAAAGACGGCGGCGAATACGTCATTAACGGCTCGAAGACGTACATCACCAACGGCCACCGCGCGGACGTGATCGTGCTCGTCACGAAGACCGACGCCGACGCCGGCTACGACGGCTTCACGCTGTTCCTCGTGCCGATGGACGCCCCCGGCGTGATCCGCGAGCAGAAGCTCAAAAAGATGGGGATGCACGCCTCCGACACCGCGCTGCTGGCCTTCCAGGACGTGCGCGTGCCCGAGTCGGCCGTGCTCGGGCAGGTCGGGCGCGGCTTCTACCACATCATGTGGGAGCTCCAGGGCGAGCGGCTGATCGGCGCCGCCGGCTCGGTGTCGGGCGCGCAGCGCCTCTTCGACCGCACGCTCGAATACGCCAAAGAGCGCAAGGCGTTCGGCCGCTCGATCGGCCAGTTCCAGGTGATCCGCCACAAGTTCGCGGAGATGGCCACCAAGATCGAGACCGCCCGCCAGATGGTGTACATGACCGCGTGGCGCCAGCAGAACGGCGACTACCCGGTGCGCGAGATCTCGATGGCGAAGCTGTACGCCTCGCGGATCGCCTGCGAGGTCGCCGACGAGTGCCTGCAGATCCACGGCGGCGCCGGGTACATGCGCGAGTACGGGATCGAGCGCGCCTGGCGCGACCTGCGCCTGAACCGCATCGGCGCGGGGACGGACGAGATCATGTTGGAGGTCATCGGCCGCTCGTACGGGTTGTGATGGTCCTGTTGTGCCCCATGCCGCATGCGGCATGGGGAGCAGGGCCGCAT
>JBOGYA010000047.1:0-13725 GCA_050696515.1 Solirubrobacteraceae bacterium | reverse complement strand
GTCCTCCTTCCACGCCGCGCACGCGATCGCGCCGTGCGCGTCGCGCAGCTCGAAGTACACCCGCGCCCGCGACGGGCGCAGGTCCGCGAGCTCCCCCACGATCTGCACCCGCGCGAACTCGCGCAGCCGTGCGCGCAGCGCCACCGCGTACTCGCCGACGCCGAACGGGCCCGCCAGCGCGCTGCCCGGAATCCCGGCTGGCCGGGGCTCGGGTGGCGAGAGGGTGTCGTTGCGAGGCATCAGTCTCAGCCTAGAGGGTGGCGCAGACGGCCGAAGGCCGCCAAGAGGGTGGCGCAGGCGGCCGCAGGCCGGCGAGCCGGGCCCCTCTTATTCGGTCGGCCGAGCCCCTCTTTCTCCGATTACTGCCGCTAGGATCGACTTTCCAATGGCCCGCGCCCGCTCCCGCAAGCGTCGTCCCACTGGGGCGAAACGGGCAGCGACGAGTATCGCCCGCAGGCCCGACTCCCCCGCCAAGGCACGCGACGCCGCAGGCGCCATCCGCCGCGAGAAGGTTCGCACCTCGCCCACCGCGTCCACCTACGGGGAGCGCCCGCGCGCTCCCTGGCACCCGCTGCCGCTCTCCGAGCTGTTGATCCTCGTCGGCGCCGTCGGTGCCGCGATCGGGCTGAAAAAAGTTGGCAAAGGGCTCTCCAGTGGCGGGCCGGCCCTGTTCGCCGGCATCGCCGCGGTGGCGATCGGCACGATCGAGGTGACTCTTCGCGAGCACCGCAGCGGCTACCGCTCGCACACCATGATGCTCGCCCTCCTGGTCGTGCTCGTCTTCCACACCGCCGTGGTGCTCGGGCTCTCCTCGGTCACCACCGTGCCGCGACTGCTCAACGTTGGCCTGCTCGCCGTCGACGTCGCCCTCTTTGCGTTCCTCTTCAAACTGCTGCGCGCCCGCTTCCTCGACGCGCGCCACGCGCGGGTGCTCAGGGAAGGGTGAGCGGCGAGGGGAGATCCTCCCACGGCTGTCCGCCCGGCACCGGATCGGAGAGGCGGGCGCCGGGGACGTCCCCGTCCACGCGGTTGTCTCTGCCGAGGATCACCACCGGATCGCCGCACATCTCCAGTAGCCGCGAGAACGTGCGCGTGCCCACGTGCGGCTCGAGCGCGGCGCGCGGGTGCGGCAGCTCCAGCGGCCCGTCCGCGTCGGAGTCGATGTCGGAGGTGAACACGATCGCGCGCCGCTCCTCGTAGCGGGCGTTGACGATCAGGTAGAGCTGCTCCAGCACCCACTCAGTGGGGCGCACCACGCGCAGGTCCTCGATGTGCAGCAGGTCCACTTCGGCGAGCGTCGCGATCACCTCGTCGGTGGTTTCGCGGCTGGTGGAGTCGAAGGTCGCGCGGATCCTGTTCAGGAGGGCCACCGCGTTGAAGCTCAGCACCGAGTGCTGGGCCTGGGAGGCCGTGGCCGCGACCATGTAGCCCAAGGTCGTCTTGCCGGTGCCCGTGTGCCCCATCAGCCATAAGCCCTTGCCCTCGGCGAGGTTCGCGTGGATGTTCGTGCAGAACCGCCTGACCCTGCGCACCGAGTCTCCGTTCAGGGGGTCCCGGGCGAGCTGGGTGAGCGGGTGGCGATCCCAGGAGAGGTTCATGTAGCGGCGTGGCACCCGGTCGCGCAGCCGGTGCGCTCGGGCGTTCGCCACGCGCTGGGCGCGACAGGCGCAGTCCCGCGCGGTGTTGGTTGGCTCGTCGATCTCGAAGCCGCTGCCGTCGCAGATGCCGAGCGGGCAGCGCGGGGAGTCGCTCAGCGGGCTCTGGCGAGAGTGGAGCAGCGGGGTTCCGGGCATCGGCGGGTTGGGGGAGGGGAGAGAGGGATTGCTCTAGTCAAGCAAGCGCTCCGGCGCCACGGAGGGCAAAACGTGCATCTTCCAGTCTTTTTCGCCCGTCTCTCCGCGCGTCTCACCGATGAGCCCCAGGCGCTCCAGGCGCGCGATCTCGCGCTCGCCCTCTACCCGCGCGGGGTGGCCGGGCGGCAGGCTCGCGATCAGCCGCGCGATCCGTTCGCGCAGCTGCAGCGCGAAGTGCGGGGTGGAGGCGCCCATCAGCTGGCGCACGTCCTCGACGCTCACCTCGTGCTCGCGCGCGCGCTCCAAGCGGTGTGGGTCCTCGGCTTGGCTCATGGGGATTTTGTGGAGGTGGTGGGCGGTGCGGCTTCGGGCGAAGCTTCAGGTGGCGAGGTTGCGGATGTCGAGGTTTCGGACGGCGTGGCGGAGAGGCGCTGTGGCGAGGTCTCGAGCAGACGGTCCAGTTCGGCTTGCGTCGTAGCCGCGATCGCCTGCTCGTCGCCGATCAGCCAGCCGTGATTGTAGAACCCCCGCACCGGCTGGTATTCGGGGGCGCCGGGCTCAATATCGCTCAGGTATTTAGCGAGCGCAGGGGGAACTGTGCCGGGGTGTTCCAGCAGCAGTAGCGGGCCGTAGTCCCCGCTGGCGGACAGTGGCGCCGCAGCGGGCGCGTCGAGGGGACGGGCGGCGGTGGCGAACACCAGGCCGTGACCTGGTTCGTCGACGCCCCACCCGAAGGACCCGTCCTTGAAGCGGGCCACCCCGATCGCATTGGCGACCGACCCGGCGCCGCTCTCGCCCCCTGTGTGGGCGTCGATGCGCCGGACGGGACCGATGCGAGCCAGATCGGCGAACACCGAATGACTGACCGCCGCAGAGGGTCCGACCACATAGATCGTGGGGCGATGCAGAGTGGAGAGGACGGTCTGGGTCGCCGCGGGGATGGCTCTCCTGTTGACCAGCAGGATGGGGGTGCCTGTCTCCGCGGCGAGGCCGGCGGCGGGCATCGCCAGCGCGGGCGGTCCGTCGGCGCCCACCACGATCACCCGCTGGGGAGGTCCGCCGTGGACAGCCGCGACCAGATTCTCGATGCGCGCAGCCAGCGCATAGACATTCCCGCTCGCCCCACCGCTGCCGGCCGGTCCCGCGGAGCCCGCGGAGGGCAGGCGCACACGGTAGCCGGCGGGGGCCGCCGAAGTGCCGATCTCGATCACCTGTGCTCCCGCCAGCAGTGGGGTGCCGGTGGGCCGCAGCGTGGCCAGCGCTTGTCCGGAGATCGCTGGCAGGGAGTTGCCTTCGCTGTAGAGCAGGGGGGCTTGCAGCGGGTAGCTGGCGAGCGCCGCCGCCGCCAGCGCCACGGGCCAAGCGCGCTTGTCGACCAGCACCACCGCCTGCGGCCGTGTGGCCGGCGTCAGTCCGGGGTGCACCGCCAGCGCCACCGCCGCCGCGTCCGCGACCGGGTCGGAGCCGCCGAGCCTGGTGGTGTTCTTCGTGACTGTGCCGCTCACCGCGAGCTCGCTTGTGCTTGCCACCGTCGTCACCGCGGCCCCGCGGCCCTGGCCTTCGGCCGGCAGCGACTTGCCGCAGCCCGCGAGCGTTGCGCCGAGCAGCGCCGCGACGGCCAGCCGGAGCGGGGGAGAGGGCATGTCGGAGACACTATCTACGGTGCAGGCGGCTACGTACGGTGCAGGCGGCTACGTACGGTGCAGGCGGCTACGGCGCAGGCGGCGGCACAGGGGGCCGCGAGCCCGATGGCGCCCGCCGGCGATGCTCGACGCTCGCGGCATCCGGTGAGGCCCACATCCGGCATTCCCCCGCAAAATGCGGGAAATACGCTGCAGGGTCTGCAACCGTCCTTGCGCTTTGCTAGGGTTCCGCCGCGAACGCCGAATCCATGGCCAGATGCCATGGAACGGGGGACCCAAGTTGTTGGGGCGAATCCCACGGTGAAGCCGTGGGAAGCGCAGGCTCTTTTAGCGCTAGCCCGTCAGCTAACCCCGCAGGCCAACGAAAGAGGAAGTTGTTTTGCGGGTACGAGCCTTTGGCTCAGCGCTATGCAGCTTGGCGGTTCTGGCTACCGTGGTCCCCACGGCGGCCCCGGCTCGCGGTACGGCCAAAGTCTCCGGGGGCACCTCAGCAGCTTCGAGCTCTGCCTCCTCGACCGCGCCGGGCGCGCCTGCGCCGGAAGTAGCCGGAGGCTCCACCCCTTCGGCGGGCGGGGTGGGCGGGGCTCCGATCAAGCCTGTCCACGCGCCGATCACCGCGCACTCCGCGAACATCGTCTACAAGGGCCCGGTCTACGAACGGACTCCCGCCGGCCAGGTCGTCCCCTACACGCCCCCCCCGCCGGCCGGCACGACCAACGGCGCCACCGGCGGCAGCTCCGTCGCGCTGGCCGGAAGCGCCAAGCCCGAGCTGCTCGTGCCCGGCGCCACCGCGCGCTACGTGGATGGCCTCGCGGCGGCTCCCATGTCAGCGCCCGCGGCGGTGCAGGAAATCATCTGGACGGGCAACCAGATCATCGGCCTTCCCTACATCTACGGCGGCGGCCACGCCTCCTTCGTCTCCCCGGGGTACGACTGCTCCGGCACTGTCTCTTTCGCGCTGCACGGCGCGGCGCTGCTCCCCGCCCCGATGGACTCCTCGGAATTCATGGGCTGGGGCGGCCACGGCGTAGGACAGTGGGTGACGGTGTTCGCCAACCCCGAACACGCCTACATGACGGTCGCCGGCCTGCGCCTGGACACCAGCGCGGCCGACGACCCCTCCAACCAGCAGGGTCCCCGCTGGCGCCCGCTGCGCCCCGAAAACCACGGCTACGTCAAGCGCCACCCGCTCGGGCTCTGACGTCCGGATGGCGGCGCATAGCTGCGTCCTCAGTCGCTCGTGTGCTTGAGCACACTTCGCTCCTCGCGTCCTTCACCAACGGCTTCGCCGTCGGTGCCGGCTTGCCCTCCGAGCGTCAGACGGGCTTGTCGTTGCCGATCAGCCGGTAGGCTACCCTTGAGCCTGCACCGCAGCGCACAGCAGACGATCTCAGGAGGAACGCAATGGCCGGCTTGACCGGGCGCATGTCAACCGTGGTGAAGGCGAAGGTGTCCAAGCTCCTGGACAAAGCCGAAGACCCCGCGGAGACCCTCGACTACAGCTACCAGAAGCAGGTCGAACAGCTGCAGAACGTCAAGAAGGGCATCGCCGACGTGGTGACCGCCAAGAAGCGTCTGCAGATGCAGGAGACCACGCTCCAGCAGCAGGTCGTCAAGCTCGACACGCAGGCCCGCCAGGCGCTCTCCGGCGGCCAGGAGGACCTCGCCCGTCAGGCGCTCGAGCGCAAGAACGTCGTCCAGACCGAGCTGCAGTCGCTCGACACCCAGGTCACCGAACTGGAGGACCAGCAGCAGAAACTGGTCGACTCCGAGCAGAAGCTGCGCGCCAAGATCGAAGCGTTCCGCACCAAGAAGGAGGTCATCAAGGCGCAGTACTCCGCCGCCGACGCCCAGGTGCGGATCTCCGAAGCCGCCACCGGCGTGGGCGAGCAGATGGCCGACGTGGGCCTCGCGATGCAGCGCGCCGTGGACAAGACCGAAAACATGAAGGCCCGCGCCAACGCCGTCACCGAGCTCGAAGCGGCGGGCACGTTCGACGACATCACCGCGCTGGGCTCCGGCGAAGACGACATCGACCGCCAGCTCAAGCAGCTCTCCTCCTCCTCGGCGGTGGACGACGACCTCGCCAAGCTGAAGGCGGAAGTCGGCGCCCCCGCTGGCGCCGCCCAGATCCCCGCGTCCGGCGAGGCGCCCGCCGCGGACGCCCAGCAGACGCCGGCCGAGGGTGGCCAGGGATGATCGTGCGCATCTCCGGCGAGGACCAGTACCGCCTCGATGGCGTGGACGGGCGCGTCAACGAGCTCGACAACGCGGTCGTCGCTGCTGTCGACGCCGGCGACGAGCAGCGCTTCCGCAGCGCCTACGACGAGCTGCTCGCGTTCGTGCGCGCCAACGGCACACCCTTCACCGAGGACGAGCTGGCCGGCTCCGATCTGATCCTGCCCCCGCCCGACATCTCGCTCACCGAGGCCCAGTCCGAGTTCACGGGCGCGGGGCTGATACCGGATTAGATGCAGCCTTTTTAGCTCGTCGGTAGCGGCTCTTCTTGTAATCGTCCACCCATTGGGAGGTCGAGTACCAGGTTCCCTCCACCTTCTGTGCCTTGAGGCGCCCACGCTGCGCCGCTGCGACGAGGGCGGCATGGGATAGACCGTCTTTGCGGGCGAGTCCAGCGAGCGGCACGACGCTCAGAGTTCCGGCCAGGTTGGGGATCAGGAATCGATAGATGCCCTTCCTCACGGATCGAGCGAGAAGTTCGGTCATCGGCCCGCAATCGTCGTCATCGGCCCGCTTGAGTGCCTTGAGGTAGCTCTTCCGTTCGTCTTTTTCGATGATCGCGGGGGGGTACCCGGTCCGAACGAGCAAGTGCGTAAGTACGAGCCTGCCGACGCGGCCATTGCCGTCAGGGAAGGGATGGATGCGCTCGAAGGCGGCGTGCAGCCGTGCTAAATATTCGATGATGTGGGTCTCGCTTTTGACCAGAGCAGGCCAGGCGAGCGTCTTGTTGACATCCGCAACCCACTCGGCGAGCGTGCTCGGAACGAGGCTCGACGGTAGGGGGTGGAGCCCAGGGCGCAGCGGATCGTGGTCCTTGAGGCGGTAGGCTCCGGGTTGCTCGTTGCGGACCAGGCCCTCGGGCGGAAATTCTGGCCAGACAGGGCCGACAACAAGCTTGTGGATCTCCCGAACGATCGCCTCGCTGATGAGCGGCTCCGGCTTGAAGGGATCGAACGGTCGCGCTGCTCGATGCGCTTGCTCGTAGACCCATCGAGCAGCGTTGCCGTAGGCGCGGGCCTCTAGAATCTCTCTCAGGGTGCTCTGGCCGCTGACGATCCCCTCCTCCAGCAGCATCCGGACCTGCCGCTGCCGGAGGGTATTGCCCTCCAGGGCCGTTGAATGGTGGGTCTCCTCGGTCCAGATCCCGGCCCAGATGTCCTGAAAGACCATAGGCTCGGGGAGCCCCCCGATTGACCGAAGGTCTGATCGGGCTTGGTCTACGCTCTGAAGCAGGTCCTGTCGGCTCGGTCGGCCCATGCAATTTGTCGAGGCTAGCAAGAAAAAACAAAACCACGACAAAATCAAGGGGGCATACGTTCGATTTGTCGTTGTTTTCTTTCTTTGCCCGGACCACGACACTTTGTGGAGCGGCGTTGCGGGCCGTCTTGAAGAGGCTTGGGGCTCGACCGTCGCAGCGCGTCTGGGCGTATCGGCTCAGATCGGGATCCCCCACAGCGGGAACCACCGCTCCAGTTCAGGCTCCATCGGCAGTTCGCCACCCATCTGCGCCTTCAGCTGCAGCTCCCGCTCGGTCGAGCGCTCCTGAGGACCCCCGGCTGGCACGAACGGGTACCAGAAGCCGCGCTTGTAGTTGTAGATGAAGTAGAGCTTGCGCTTCTGCTCGTCGCGGAACGCGAACACCGCGCACAGCAGCCGCTCGCCGTGGCCGCCCATCTCGATCGAGCTCGACACCGCGTTGATGCCCACCGCGAGGTCTTCCACGCTGGGAGTGTCCTTGGGGTTGCGCAGCACCATCCAGCGGTAGCCGAAGTCGTCGTCTTTCGTGGCGACCTGCGTGCCCGTCTCGCCGCCTGTGGCCTGCACCACTTCCTCCATTTCCTTCATCGTCGCCTCGAACTCGCTCGTCTGCAACGGCTGGAAGACGATCGCCGCGGCGCCCGCGGGGTCGATCTGGTGCTCTGACTGCAGCGTGATGTAGGCGGTCGCGATCGCGAACAGGCGGTCGGGCGCGGGACCCTTGACCTGGTGGCGGCCGGTAAGAGCGTCGAGCAGGCCCACGGCTACGCGGTGCCCTGCAGCTGGCTCTCCAACCGCTCCAGCGCCGCCAGGCGCTGCTCCAGCGGCGGGTGGTCGGCGAACAGGTTCATCATCGACTTCTTCGCGCGCGCGGGCACGATGAAGAAGGCGCTCATCCCTTCCGCGGTGCGGAGGTCGCGGCTGGGGATCCGCTCCATCGTGCCGCTGATCTTCAACAGCGCCGAGGCCAGCGCGGAGGGACGCCCGGTCAGCACCGCGCTGCCGCGGTCGGCGGCGAACTCGCGGTAGCGCGAGAGCGCCCGCAGCAGCAGGAAGGAGAGCGCGTACACCGCCGCCGCCACCATGATCACGATCACCACGTCCTCCTCGCCTTCGTCGTTGCCGCGGCCGTACCCCCCGCCGAAGCCGCCGCCGAAGAAGAAGCCGAACTGCACGATGATCGAGGCGAGCGTCGCGAAGAAGCTCGCCAGCGTCATCACCATCACGTCGCGGTTGACCACGTGGGTCAGCTCGTGTGCCATCACCCCTTCGAGCTCCGCGGGGGACAGGAGCTCCATGATGCCCCTGGTCGCGCACACCGTCGCCTGCTTCTGGGAGCGGCCCATCGCGAAGGCGTTCGGCATCGGGTTCTCCATCACGCACACCCGTGGCTTGGGCAGGTCCGCCTGCACGCACAGCCGCTCGATGATCCCGTGCAGCTCCGGCTCGTCCGCGGGCGCCACCTCTTTGACGCCCATCATCCCCATCGCGATCTTGTCGGAGGCGAACAGCTGCAGGCCGAGCAGCGCCAGGGCGACCACGAGGATCGTCACCCCGCCCGCCCCCACCGCGATCAGCACTCCCACCAGCACCGCGTACACGAGGCCGAGCAGGAACAGCGTCAGCAGCATCCGGGCCTGCAGGCCCGTGTCTTTGCCGAAGGCCTTGCGTCCGGTCTTGGTGGCGGTAGCCATGACAGGATGATTGTCGCAGAAGCGGATTGGGATTCCCTAAAGGGTTCCAGCCGGCGCTGCGCCGGCTGGCCGGGCAGTGGCGCCATCCCGAACAACACTCTCCTCTAAGGTGGCCAACATGAAACCGGCCTTCGACGTCCTCGGCCTCTCGATCAAGAGCTTCGGCGTGGTCTTCGCGCTCGCCTTCCTCGCCTGCGGGCTGCTCGTCGCGCGCCGCCTGCGCGAGCTCGGCCGGCCCGTGGACTGGGCGTATGAGATCGTCTTCGCCGCGCTCGCCGGCGGCCTCGTGGGGTCGCGGGCCTACTACGTGATCCAGAACTACCACCAGGTCGAGCACAACCTCCTGGGCTCGATCTTCTCGGGCTCCGGCCTGGTTTGGTACGGCGGCGCGATCGGGGGCGCGATCGGGGTGCTCGGCTGGATGCGCTGGCGTGGCCAGCTGCAGCTGATCATGCTCGACATGTGCGCCACCGCGCTCGCCCTGGGGTACGCGCTCGGGCGCATCGGCTGCCAGGTCTCCGGGGACGGCGACTATGGAATCCGCTCCTCCCTACCGTGGGCGATGGGCTATCCCCATGGCACCGTGCCCACCCCTCCGGGGGTCACCGTGCAGCCGACCCCGATCTACGAGACGCTCTCGATGGGCCTTGTCGCCTACCTGCTGTGGCGCCTGCGCGACCGCGTGCGTCCGGGGGTGGTGTTCGCGCTCTACTGCGTGCTCTCCGGCCTGGAGCGTCTGCTGGTGGAGTTCATTCGCCGCAACCACGAGGTCTTCGTCGGGCTCACCGCGCCGCAGCTGGAGTCCATCGCGCTGATGCTCGCCGGCGTGGTCTGGCTCGCGCTGATGATGCGCGGTCATGGCCTCGCGGGCTTGCGGCCGAGGGGCGTCGGGTCGAACGCGCCTCACGTGGCAGCGGCTTGAGCCAGGCGGTGCGCGCGAATACCAGGCTGAGCACCTGCCGACCGGCCCGCGAGCTGGTCGGCAGCGCTCGGGAGATGAACCGCTGGACGGCCCATCGCGCGTCTGGAGCCCTCATGTCGGGACGATTGCCGGACCTCCTACCACCTCAGTGTAGCCACTATCGTTCTGTTGATCCCCGCGTTTGATCTCGCTACGACGAAGAAGTCAGCCCACCTGCCTCCCGCTGCTCCCACTGCTTTCACCTTGCTGGCACATTTGTTACCCCTGAAGCCACGTGGTTCCAGTTTGACATTGGGTTTGCATTCTTCTTCTTTGAGTTCAAAGTGTGCCGCATTCCCACCTCTGATCGCGACTGTGGTCAGGGTGACTTCTTCACTTGATTCATTTTTGACTTCGATCTGGCATTCTAGTGCGGTCGCTATGAATTCGCAGCTGGCCGCCATGCCGGGTCCTGCGATTCTCGCGACGGCAAGCCTCACCACGGTGGGCTGTAGACGTACGCCCGTGCCTTTGCCGTTTTCCAGATTTCCGCCGCCTTCAACGACGCCCGATTCCGCGCCCCCTACCGAGCATTTTGCCTTATGCAGCTTCTTGAGGGAAGCGATTATGGACGATACGCCTCCCGTCAGGACGTTTTCCAAGCTCTCGCCTTCCTCCTTGCTTGCGCTTTCGGTTGTACAAGTGTCCGATGTCGAGCCGAGGATTGTTTTGCACGTTACGTTCCAACCTGGTTCCCCGGTACCAAAAGGTTCGACTGCGGTAGAGAATTTTTTTTCTGTTTCGCTAAATTCCTGCTGCCAGGGCAGATCTACTCCTTCTACTTTTTCTACCCCTTCCGCTTTACAGGGTCCTTCCAATCTAACACAGTTTTTTGAAGCTTCTTTGACTTCGGCTTTTTCTATTACCAGCCCCTCATTGTCGGGGCCGACCGTGCCTTCCTCCACCCCTTTCGTACAACGAATCACCGATTCTTTTTCAGGCGTTTTGGTGTCCCTCAGCGTCAACGTCGAGAATAAGCCTCTGAACTTTTCGGTGCCAGCGAGTTCATTCCACTGCCATTTACCCCCTCCTTCGGCTTTGGAGCACTGATTCGATGAGTATTTGGTAGCCGATCCGCCTTCCGAGCACTGTTCCCAAATGGGCGAGGCCAGCGCCGACGTCGCCCCAATGCCGCAGAGGACGACCAGCGCCAGACCGTACATGAGCTTCCCTATCATTCGCATCTTATGACCTCCCGATCCCTTAGATGGACCTTTTGATTTTTAGATTAAGGAGCCATCTTTAGGGCATCCCTCCCACCGGGTCTCAAAGAAGCCGGGATCCGCCAGCATCGGTGGGCATCTGCCTCCTTCGGGATGTCTCTAACTCAAGTCCTCTGAAGCCTGGATCCACCGAAAACGGGCTGAGCATCGGTGCCGGAGAGTCGAGCCAGGGGACATCGACCGAGCACCCGTAGGCCAGGGACGCGATAATCCAACGTGAGATGGCCACGGAGACGACAACAGGCCCGGCGGAGAGCCTCGCACGGGTCTTCCCCCTGGGCAGCCGCCTGAACGAGCGCGGGCGCCTGGAGGTGGGAGGGTGCGACACGATCGAGCTCGCGCGCGAGTTCGGCACCCCTGCATATGTCGTCGCCGAGGACGACCTACGCATGCGCGCGCGGGCCTTCGTGGAGGCGGGCCGCCGCGCGGGCTACGAGGAGCTGCACGTGGTGTTCGCCTCGAAGGCGTTCCCCTGCACCGCGGTGCTGCGCACGCTCGCGCAGGAAGGCCTGTGGTGCGACGTAGCCTCCGGTGGAGAGCTGCACCTGGCGCTGCACGCCGGCTTCCCCCCGGAGCGGCTGGTGCTGCACGGCAACGCGAAGTCGGAGGCAGAGCTGCGGATGGCGCTCCACCACCGCGTGGGGCTGATCGTGATCGACAACTTCGACGAGATCGACCGGCTGGAGGCGCTGGTGGGGGATTTGGACCCCACCCACCCCGGGGCGCGCACGGATGAGGCGGTTTCGAGGGTGAAGGGCGGGGACTTGGGCTCCCGCCCTCAGCCGGTGCTGGTACGCGCGACCCCAGACGTGCGGGGGGAGACCCACGAGAAGATCTCCACCGGCCAGGCCGACTCGAAGTTTGGCTTCGGGATGGACGAGGTGGGGGCGGCGATCGAGCGCGTCCGAGGCATCGCGGGCCTCTCCCTGGAGGGCGTGCACGCGCACATCGGCTCGCAGCTCATAGACCTGGAGCCCTTCCGCCGCGAGGTCGCCCAGCTCGCCGCCCTGGGCGAGCTCGCCGGACCCGGGGGATGCACCACGTGGGACCTCGGCGGGGGCCTCGGGGTGGCGTACACCGCCGCTCACCGCCCCCCCGCGATCGAGGAGTACGTGGGCGCGCTCGTGGAGGCGGCGCGCACGTGGCTGCCCGGGCACCGGCGCCTGCTGATCGAGCCGGGCCGGGCGCTCACGGCGAACGCGGGCGTGACGCTGTACACGGTGCAGAGCGTCAAGCGCAATGTCTCCACGTGGGTCGCGGTGGACGGTGGCATGTCCGACAACCTGCGCCCGATGCTCTACGGGGCCGTGTACGAAGCGCACGTCGCCGACCGCCTCGGGGGCTCCACCCCGTGCGTGCTCGCGGGCAAGCACTGCGAGTCCGGCGACGTGATCGTGCGCGAGGCGCTGCTCGACGACCCACGCCCCGGGGACGTGATCGTGACCCCCGCCACGGGCGCGTACGGGTACGCGATGTGCAACACCTACAACGGCGTCCCCCGCCCGCCGGTGGTCTTCTGCAAAGACGGCGACGCGCGCCTGGTGGTGCGCCGGGAGACGTTTGACGAGTTGAGCGACCGCGATGTCGTGTAACGGTTTGGGGGCCTATGCAGGTGCGCTGGTGGCGACTCGTTGGGCGGCCTATGCAGGTGTGTTGGCAAAGACTCTGGGCAGCCTATATAGGTGCGTCAGTAAGACTCGTTGGGCGGCCTATGCAGGTGCGTCGGTAAAGACTCTGGGCAGCCTATATAGGCGCGTCGGTAAAGACTCGTTGGGCAGCCTATATGGCAGCCTATGGGTGCCGTGGTGAGAGCGATGTCCGCTGAGCCCTTCCGTATCGGCCTGCTCGGTCACGGCACGGTCGGATCGGCGTTTGCGACGCTGCTGGACGAGCGTGCCGTCGAGATCGAGCGCTTCAACGGTCGCGCGCCGGTGCTCACCGGTGTGCTGACGCGCACGCGGGGCTCCTTCGCGGAGGTGCTGGCCGGCGCCGACCTGGTGGTCGAGCTGATCGGCGGGACCGAGCCCGCGCGCGAGTACCTGCTGGCGGCGATGCGCGCCGGCAAGGACGTCGTGAGCGCCAACAAGCAGCTGCTCTCCCTCCACGGCGAGGAGCTGTTCGAGGTTGCCCGCGAGTGCGACGTGCGGCTGCGCTTCGAGGCCGCGGTGGCCGGCGCGGTGCCGATCGTGCGCCTGCTCGAGGAGTCGCTGGCCGCCACACCGATCGAGCGCATCCACGGGATCGTCAACGGCACCACCAACTTCATCCTGAGCGAGATGGCTCGCGGCAGCTCCTATGCGCAGGCGCTGGCCGAGGCGCAGCGCCGCGGCTACGCCGAGGCCGATCCGAGCGACGACGTGAGCGGGCGCGACGCGGCCGCGAAGATGGCGATCCTCGCGCGGCTGGCGTTCGGGGCGCCCGTGAGCCTCGACGACGTGCGCTACGAGGGCATCGAGCACCTGCGCGGCGACGACCTGCAGTACGCCCGCGAGCTGGGCCTCGGCCTGAAGCTGATCGGCACCGCCGAGCGCCGCGACGGCGGGCTGTCGGTGCGGGTTCACCCCGCGTTCCTGTACGCCGGACACCCGCTCTCCTCGGTGTCGGGACCGTTCAACGCCATCACCGTCGAATCCGAGACGGTCACCGAGATCACGATGTCCGGCCCGGGCGCCGGCGGCCGCCAGACCGCGAGCGCGGTGCTGGGGGACGTGGTGAGCGTGATGACCGGCGGCGCGCGACCGCCGGCGCCGCCCCTGCCCATGCGCCTGCTCGAGGACGTGCAGAGCGCGTTCTACCTGCACCTGGAAGTCGCCGACCGGCCGGGCGTGCTGGCCGCCGTGACGCGGGTGCTGGACGAGCAGGAGGTGTCGATCAAGTCGTTCGTGCAGCGCGGCCGGGGCGCGGGCCGGGCCGGCT
>JBOGYA010000046.1:0-13739 GCA_050696515.1 Solirubrobacteraceae bacterium | reverse complement strand
GTGTATGGCCTCACCGAGCTGCACCGCGAGCGGATCGCCGCCGCGACGATCGTCGCCAACCCCGGCTGCTACCCCACCGCCGCGGTGCTCGCGCTCGCGCCGCTCGCCCGCGCGGGGCTGGTCGCGGACGTGGTGATCGACGCCAAGCAAGGGGTCTCCGGCGCGGGACGCGCGTTCGACGAGACCACCCACCTGTCGATGGCGGGCGAGAACATCCTCCCCTACAAGGTTGCCGCCCACCGCCACACCCCCGAGATCGAAGAGCAGCTCGCGCTGCTCGGCACGACCCTTCCGGTCCAGTTCCAGGCGCACCTGGTGCCGCTCGACCAGGGGGAGCTCGCGAGCTGTTATGTAACCCCGACGCGCCCCGTCGCGGACGCCGAGCTGCGCGAGCTCTACGCCGGCGCCTACGCCGCCGAGCCGTTTGTCGAGGTGGTGGACGGCCCCCCCGGCGTGCGCGAGGTGCGCGAGACCAACTTCTGCCGGCTGTTCGCCGCCGCCGACCCCCACACCGGCAAGGTGCTCGTGTTCTCCGCGATCGACAACCTCTGGAAGGGCACCTCCTCGCAGGCCGTGCAGAACCTCAACCTCATGTACGGCCTGCCCGAGACCGAAGGACTCCTGTGAGCGCGGGCGGTCGGTATCCGAAGGGGTCGAAGTGAGCGCGGGCGACGACGTGTGGGGTGACAGGACCTCTGACGGCCCGCCGCGGCCGTTCTTCGGCTCGCGCTGGGTCGCCGCGCCCGGGCACGTGCGCGAACTGGAGGCCGGCTCGGGGCTGCCCGCCGGCTTCCGCGCCGCGGGCGTCGCGTGTGGGATCAAGCCGAGCGGCAACACCGACCTCGGTCTGCTCGTGTGCGACTCCGAGCGCCCGGTCAGCGCCGCGCGCTTCACCGCGAGCGCTACCTCCGCCGCGCCCGTGCTGCTCAGCCGCGAGCGCAGCCGCCTGGATGGGCTGCGGGTGGTGCTCGCCAACTCCGGTTGCGCGAACGCAGCGACCGGCAAACGTGGATTGGACGACGCCGCCAAGACACAGGGCGCCGCCGCGATCGCCGTGGGCGTCGAGCCCGAGGAGGTCGTGCTCGGCTCCACCGGCGGGATCAGCTGGTACCTGCCAGTTGACGCCATGCTGCAAGGCATCCTCGCCGCGAGCGGGCAGTTGCGTCGCGCCGGGGACACCGACTTCCAGCGGGCGATCCAGACGACCGACGCGTTCGAGAAGCGCGCGAACCTGGAGGTCCGGCTGCCCTCGGGGACGGTGAACCTCACCGCTCAGTGCAAGGGGGCGGGCATGATCTCGCCGAACTTCGCCACGATGCTGTGCTTCGTGCAGACCGACGCCGCCCTCCAGGCCCACACGGCCGACCTGCTGCTGGGCGTGTGCGTCAAGCGCTCGTTCGACCGCTGCTCGGTGGACGGTCAGCTCTCGACCAACGACACCGCGGTGCTGATGGCCTCGGGCGCGAGCGGCGTGGAGGTCGCTCCCGAGAGCGAGGACGAGCTGCGCTTCGGCGAGGCCCTCGACGCGCTGCTGCGCCAGCTCGCGATCATGATGGTGGCCGACGGCGAGGGCGCCCAGCGGATCGCCCGCGTCGTGGTGCGCGGATCGAGCTTCGAGGGGGTCGAGGCGGTCGCGCGCGCGGTCGCCAACTCACCGCTGGTGAAGACGGCGCTGCACAGCGCGGACCCCAACTGGGGGCGCCTCGTCCAGGCGGTCGGAGCGGCACTGAGCGAGCGGGGCCAGTTCGCCGCGCCACTGCCTGTAGACATCTCGATCGAGGGGCTGCTCGTGTGCTCCGCCGGCGCGGCGATCGACTACGACAGGGACGCGCTCGCGCGCGCGGTGCAGGGCCGGGAGATCGAATACGAGATCACCCTCCCCGGCGATGGCGCCGAGACCGAGGTCTTCTTCTCCGACCTCTCGCACGAGTACGTGAAGGTCAACGCGGAGTACACGACGTGAGCGGCGCGCGGCGCAGCGGGCAGGCCTCCGGGGGCAGGGGCAGCTCCGTCGGGACCCTCCTTGAGGCGCTCCCCTACATCCGCGAGTTCCACGGCAAGACCGCCGTGATCAAGTACGGCGGCGCCGCGATGGAGGACCCCGCGCTGCGTGAGGAGTTCGCCCGCGACGTGGTGCTGCTCAAGTACGTGGGCCTCAAGCCGATCGTGGTCCACGGCGGCGGGCCTGACATCACCGCCTACATGGAGCGCCTCGGCCTGCCCGTGCGGTTCGTGGGTGGCCTGCGCGTCTCCGACGAGGCCACCGTCGAGGTCGCCAAGATGGTGCTCGTCGGCAAGGTCAACAAGGAGATCGTCGGCCGTCTCGCCCGCCACGGCCAGCCGGCGGTGGGGCTCTGTGGCGACGACGGCTCGCTGTTTCGCGTCGCCCGCCGCCCCGGGCCCGAGGGCGAGGACATCGGCTTCGTCGGCAGCATCGAGCGCGTCAACGTCGACGTCCTGCAGCACATCGCCCGCGACTACATCCCGGTGATCGCCTCCGTCGGCGCCGACCGCGACGGGCGTTCCCACAACGTCAACGCCGACGACGCCGCCGGCGCGGTCGCGCGCGCGCTAGGTGCATACAAGGTGATCTTCCTCACCGACGTTCCCGGCTGGCTGGAGGACGCCGGTGATCCCGCAAGCCTGATCGCGCAGGCCACCGCCGAGCAGGTCCGCGACGCCCTGCCGGGCCTGCAGGGGGGCATGGGACCGAAGCTCCACGCCTGCCTGGAGGCGATCCAGGGGGGCGTCGGCTCCGCGCACATCATCGACGGGCGCAAACCCCACTCGCTGCTCTTGGAGCTCTTCACCGACGCGGGGATCGGCACGAAGATCGAGGCCGCTCCGTGAGTGCGAGCGGCTCTGCACTACCACTTGATATCTCAAGACGACGCCTGCACTGGGGTGGTTTTGGCGTCCGGCCAACGGTCGGCGTGCCGCATCCGAGGGCCTGAGCGGCCCCCGCTTAGCGTCACGAATCTCCTGTATCTGCACCAAATCTTTGCGCGAATAGTGAATAGCTGCGAGTAGTCGTGGTCGAGACTCGCAGCGGCGACGGCGCAAATTGGACTTGACAGCAAGCCGTCGGTATGCTTAGATGTCTGTTGTTCGGGGCAGCCCGCCGGGTTGCCTCACAGACATAGAGGGTCTGGTTGGGGTCATCCCACCTTGTGGTTGACTTCAGCGCTCGCAAGGCCGCTGGTTTGGGAGAGGGACTGGGTTCGAAACGCATGAGGGAGCTTGTTAGCGTGGTTTCGAGAGGGACTTACATGCAGGGGACGCCTGCTACCGATCTGGGTGGCGTACCTAGATGCGTCAGCAGCCTGACGCATCTCTCTCTCTCTCTCTCTCTCTTGTCCTCTTGGGCTAGAGCTTAAGAGCGCCTCGAGCCGGCCCGGCTCGGGTCGTCCGGTCTCCCACGCGGGGGCAGGGCTTCGTTCGGCCTCCTCGCGCGCAAGACGCTCCACCGGGAGGGTGGCGTGATGTCTCGGCGCGCCGCGGCCGACCAAGGCGCGCTGGCGCCGGGAGTGGCGGGGAGCCTGGCCGGCAGCGGTGTCCACAGCGCGCTGCTCGCAGACGTCCAGCGCTCGCGGCTGCTGGCGGCGACGGTCGGGGCGGTCGAGGAGCTCGGGTACACGCGTGTCACGGTCGGGCACATCACCTCGCGCGCAAGGGTCTCGCGGCGCACGTTCTACGAGCTGTTCGCCAACCGCGAGGAGTGCCTGGCCGCTGTGTTGGAGGAAGTCGTCGGCCTGATCGCGGGCGAGCTGGACGCGGCGGAGCTCGACGGGCTCGCCTGGCGTGAGCGGGTCCGCATGGGGCTGTGGACGGTCCTGTCGTTCTTGGATCGCGAGCCGGCTCTGGCGCGGGTGTGTGTGGTGGAGGCGCCGCGCGGCGGGCCCGCTGTGCTGAGGCGCCGCGATGAGATCCTCGCGCGTGTGGCGGCCGTGGTCGACGGGGGCCGTCTGGAGGGCGGGCGAGACGCGGGGTGCTCGCCGTTGACCGCGGAGGGCCTCGTCGGCGCGGCGCTGGCGATCGTCTACGGGCGGCTTGTGCGGGGTGAGCGCGGGCCGCTCACCGGTCTGGTGGGCGAGTTGATGGGGATGATCGTGCTGCCCTACCAGGGAGCCGCGGCGGCACGCCGGGAGCGGGCCCGCCCGCTGCCGGCCGGGGCCCAGGGCGCCTCGCGTGTGGGTACGGGGCCCGCACGAACCGCGAGCGATCCGCTGGAGGGCGTCCCGATGCGCCTGACCTACCGCACCGCGCGGGTCCTCGAAGGGGTCGCGGGGCACCCCGGCGCCAGCAACCGCCAGGTGGGGGACCACGCGGGAATCGGGGACCCGGGGCAGGTCTCGAAGCTGCTGAGACGCTTGGAGCGTCTCGGGCTGCTCGCCAACACCGGCCCGGGGCACCTCAAGGGCGAGCCGAACGTCTGGGCGCTGACCGCGAAGGGCGAGCGGGTCGCGCGGAGCATCCGCATTCACAACGTCCCCCTCCAGCGGCGGGCCGCGTGATGCGCCACGACCTGCATTGGGCTGCTCGCAGGGTCTTCGGTTTGCGCCCGCATGGGTATCTGGTGCGCGCGGTGGGGAGCTCAGCTCAGCGCTGTGTGGCGCCGTTGTTGGCTGAGCGTAGCGGTATTTGGCAAAGGCTACCGAGGGAGTGGTGAGGATGTTGCAGGCGAACCGTGCGTCGATTCGGTATGCGATCGTGGCTGCGGTCGCCGCGGCAGGACTTGCGTGTCTGTGCGCGCTGTCGGCACCCGCCTCGGCTGAAACCTGCCCGAATGAAGCGTACCGGACGGGTCCCGGCGCCAATCTCCCCGACTGCCGTGCCTACGAGCTCGTGACTCCGCCGTTCAAGGAGGCCGCTCTGGCTCGGCTTGAACGACGCAGCTTCATACTCAAAGGCTATGCGGGCATCTCGGTGGATGGCTCGCATGTTGATGTGGTCTCGGTCGGTAACTTCGGCGACGCTCACAGCAGCTTGGCTGGCAACAGCTACGAGTTGACGCGAACCCAGTCCGGCTGGAGTGAGACCAACATCGATCTCCCGGCGTCGCAGTTCCCCGAAAACGAACCAATCGCGGCGACGCCCGACCTCGGGACATACCTCTACGAAGCGCGCACGACCTCGCAGCCAGAGGGCGCCAAGGACTTCTGGCTTCGCGAAGCTGACGGCGCCCTGCACGACGTTGGACCGTTCTCTCCACCGTCCTCCGAATCGCTTTTTGCTAAGGGGGGTGTTGGCGAGGGTGGCTTCGAGGAAGTCGGAGCAGGGTTCAGAAGTACATCGGCAGACCTCTCACACGTGCTGTTCACGATTGAAGGCGACTACTGGCCTGGTGACACCACCGTAGGTGAAAGGATTTCGCTCTATGAGTATGTCGCCGGGCAGGGCGGCCCTCCCGCGCTCGTCGGCGTGGACAGCAGCGGCCATCAGATCGGCCAGTGCGGCGATGAATACGATGCCATGTCGGAGGACGGCTCGGCGGTGTTCTTCGAAGTCGCACCGAGCGGATGCGAGCCCAACGCCGCCGGTCCGCCGGTGAATGAGGTCTTCGCCAGGATCGGAGAGTCTCGGACGGTGGCGATCTCCGAGCCCTCCCAGGCGGACTGCTCGGCGTGCGACACCAGCCCGGCCACGCTCGCCGCGGCGACCTTCAACGCCGCCTCCGCAGATGGCTCCAAGGTCTTCTTCACGACGACTCAACCCCTGCTGGGCAGCGATACGAGCGCGAACATCTACGAGTACGACTTCGACGCTCCGGCCACCGGCGCGGAAGACCCGGACGGCAGGATCATCCAGGTGTCCGGAGGTAACTGGGGAGCCCAGGGCGCCCAGGTCCAGGGTGTCGTGAAAGTCTCTGAAGACGGCTCGCATGTGTACTTCGTCGCACAAGGGGCGCTGAGCGGCGCCGCGAACAGCCAGGGGCAGCTCCCTACAGAAGGTGGCGAGAATCTCTACGTGTTCGAGCGCGACGCGCAGTTCCCCGAGGGCCGGACCTCGTTCATCGCGACCCTCTCACCATCCGATTCGCAAGAATGGAGCAACGTCTGTATCGGTGAGGGCTGCTATGCGACGGCAACACCCGATGGCCGGTTCCTCGCCTTCACGAGCCACGCCGATCTCACCCCCGATGACACGAGCACCGCGAAGCAGGTCTTCCGGTATGACGCGCAGACGGGTGATCTGGTGCGGGTGTCGATCGGCCAGAACGGGTTCAACAACGACGGCAACACCAACACCTTTGGAGCCTCGATTCCACCTCTCTTAAAAGGCTCTAACGAACCGTTGGCGATGTCCAACGACGGCGAATACATCGCGTTCGAAAGCGCCGACGGCCTGACGCCTTTGGCCCTGAACGGATTCGTTGGGGAATACGTTTTCGAAGAAGGCGGCGAAAAATTCAAAGGAATCTATTATGCGAACAACGTCTATGAGTATCACGATGGCAATGTGTACCTTATCTCCGATGGGCAGGATACCACCCCGGTTCACGAAAGAACATCCTCGGTGCGTCTCAGGGGAATGTCGCCTTCGGGCCATGACATCTTCTTCGAAACGGCCGATCGGCTTGTGCCTCAGGACCTGGATACCCAGATAGACGTGTATGACGCACGGATCGATGGCGGCTTCCCGGCGCCCGTCTCGCTGCTGCCGAGTTGCTCGGGAGATGCTTGCCAGGGGCAGTTGAGCGCTGCGCCGGTGCTGCTCTCGCCCGGAAGCGAGTTCCAAGCCGGTGGGAATCCGCCGCTGGCGTCGCCGGCTCCCGCAACCAAGGCCAGGCCAAAGGCCAAGGCCAAGGGGTGCGGGAAGGGCCTCGGGCGAAAAAAGCGCCACAGGTGTGGCGGGAAGCGAGCCAAGCGAGCCGCGAAGACTGCCCGGAGAGGGAGTAGATAGTGCTCGGGCGACGCATACCAATCCTTGTAGGACTGTCCCTGGTCGCGGCGGGGGCGGCTTGCTCGCCCGCGATGGCCGCAGGCGCTCCGGGATGGCAGATCGTGACGTTCGCGGACCCAACTGCCTTCGTGTCGGGCGTGGAAGAAGTGAACAAATATGCGCTGATCGTCAGCAACGTTGGCGGGGCGCCCACGAACGGCAGCACGATCACCCTCACCGACGTGCTCCCCGCAGGCGTGACAGAGCGAGAAGTGACGATCAATTTCAGTGAAGATTGGAACTGCCCATTCGAAGAAGGCGCATCGGTTGTCACCTGCACGTCCTCGAAGGCGGTCGGCGTGATGGGGCAGCTTGCGCCCATCGAACTGTTCGTGCATATCAGCTCGGGCATCCCGGCGGACAGCGTGCTCACCAATACGGTGACCGTGTCGGGTGGAGGGGCTCCTGTCGCGTCGGCCATGCAGAGCACGACGGTCAACCCCTCGACGCCCCCTTCCTTCGAAGTGGCGGACCTGACCAGCTTCCTCACCGATCTCAGCGGAGCACCGGACACCCAGGCCGCGGACCACCCCAACGGGCTCACGACCAGCTTCGACGTGACCAGCATCTTCGACCAGAGATCTCTTCAAGGCGACCTCAGTGCTGCGCAGGATTGGAAGGATATCGTTGTCGATCTTCCGCCGGGGGTGGTCGGCAACCCGCAGGTCGCCGCGCAGTGCCCGCTGAACCAGCTTGTCGTGCGCTCGGGGCTGGGGGGACGTCCGGACACCTCGGCGTGTCCACTGGCTTCCCAGGTCGGAACACTGGGCTTCAGTTCCTATGGTGGCTATGGTGGTCCGTCGGATGGCATTCCCATCTTTAACATGGTTCCCGAGCGCAATGCCCCGGCGGAGTTCGCGTTCACCTATGCAGAAGAGCCCCTCGGCATATACCCTACGGTGGTCGGCCAGGGCGCCACTGCGCACATCCGCGTGAGCACGCCCGGCATCCCCGTCGCGAAGATTCTCGATATCGTGTCGAACTACGTGAAGTTCTTTGGGGATCCTGCCGCTCATGACGGGGACCCAGGCTCCCCGAACGCTTTCTTCACCAACTCCAGCGATTGCACCGGCGGGCCGCTCGTGACGACGTTGCATGTCGATTCTTATGAGGACCCGGGCCGCTATAACGCGGATGGCACCCCGGATTTCAGCGATCCTGCATGGAAGAGCGCCATGTTCACTTCGCCGCCGGTGGCGGGCTGCGAAAGGTTGCACTTCACGCCGTCGCTGGGGCTGCAGCCGGACACGACGCGGGCCGACGAACCGACGGGCTTGGCGGTGGATCTGAGCGTGCCGCAGAACCCGGACCCGCATGGGCTTGCGACGCCGCCGGTTAAAGACGTGACGGTGGCGTTGCCTGCCGGGGTGTCGCTGTCGCCTTCGGCTGGGGATGGTCTGCAGGCGTGCGCGGAAGCGCAGATCGATTTGGAATCGAACGCGCTGGGTTCGTGCCCGGACGCATCGGTACTCGGGACGGTGACGGTCACCACGCCGCTGCTGGCGAGCCCGCTGACGGGCTTTGTGTTCCTCGGCGCTCCCGGCTGTGATCCGTGCTCCAACCAGGACGCGGCGGATGGCAACATGTTCCGGCTGTTTATCCAGGCGGAGGGCTCGGGGATCGTAGTCAAGGTCCCGGGGCGGGTCTACGCGAATACCACGACCGGCCAGTTGACCTCGAAGTTCCTGAATGACCCGCAGTTTCCCTTCAGCGATCTGCAGGTTGCGTTTAAGGGCGGCCTGCGCGCGGGCCTGGCGACGCCGCAGAGCTGTGGGACGTTCACGGGCACCTCGGATCTGACGCCGTGGAGTACGCCGTATACGCCGGATGCAACGCCGTCCTCTTCGTTCAATGTAAGTTGGGACGGCAATGGGGGCGCGTGCCCCGCGAGCCCGCCGCTGGCGCCGTCCTTCAGTGCGGGGACGTCCAACCCGAACGCTGGGCAGTTCAGCCCGTTCACGTTGACGTTCGCGCGGGAAGATCGTCAGCAGGATCTCTCACAGATCAGCGTGAGCACTCCGCCGGGCCTGTTGGGGACGTTGACGGGGGTGCCGTTGTGCGGCGAACCGCAGGCGTCTCTGGGGACGTGTCCTGCGGCGTCGCAGATCGGGAAAATGACGGTCGCCGCCGGGCCGGGCGGGCATCCTTTCTACACGCAGGGCTCGATCTACCTGACAGGCCCGTACAGGGGCGCGCCGTTCGGGTTGAGCATCGTCGTGCCGACCGTCGCGGGTCCGTTCAACCTCGGCAACGTCGTGGTGCGCTCTCAGATCGAGATCGACCCGAACACGGCGGCGCTGACGGTCACGAGCGACCCGTTTCCGCAGATCCTGGATGGGATCCCGCTGCGGCTGCGCACGGCGAATGTGACGATCGACCGGCCAGGGTTCATCTTCAACCCCACCAACTGCGCCCAGCAGCGGATCTCGGCGACGATCGTGGGCGTCCAGGGCGCCTCGGCGAGCGTGTCCTCGCCGTTTGCGGTCTCCGGCTGTGCGGGGCTGCGCTTCGGGCCGAAGTTCACGGTCTCCACCTCGGGCAGAACCTCGAGGGCCGATGGTGCGAGCCTCGATGCGAAGCTCGTGTTCCCGGCGGGCGCGCAATCAAACATCGCGCATGTCAGGGTGGAACTCCCGAAGCGTCTGCCCTCGCGGTTGACGACGTTGCAGAATGCGTGTCCGGAAGCGACGTTCGCGGCGAATCCCGCGAGCTGCCCCGCGGCGTCGGCGATCGGGATCGCGCGGACGAGCACCCCGGTGCTGCCGGTCCCGCTGATGGGCCCAGTGTACTTCGTCTCGCACGGCGGCGCGGCATTCCCGGACCTGGTCGTTGTGTTGCAGGGCTATGGGGTGCGGGTCGATCTGACCGCGAAGACGTTCATCTCCAAGCAGGGTGTGACGAGCTCGACGTTCGACAGCATCCCCGACGTGCCGGTCAACTCCTTCGAGCTGTATCTGCCGCGGGGCCCGTACTCCGCGCTCGCGGCGAACGGGAACCTCTGCAAGGGGTCGAGTCTCACGATGCCGACGTCGTTCATCGCGCAGGACGGCGCGCAGCTCAAGCAGAACACGAAGATCGCGGTCACCGGGTGCCTGAGGGCCCGAAAGGCCGCCAAGAGAAAAGCGAAGCGGGCCACCGGGGCCGGTCACCGCAACGGCAAGAGGGGGAAGTAGACGATGCGTGCTCCTAGGTTGATCGCGACCGCTCTCGCGACGTGCTGTGCGCTGGGGAGCGGCCTGCTGTTCGCGGCGGCGGCGCCGGCGGCTGGTGTCGCGCCGACGGTCGAAGGGCTCACCGCGTCGGGTGTGACGCCGTTTGCGGTGACGCTCGAAGCGCAGGTCGATCCCGAGAGCGAACCGGCGACGTGCGAGTTCGACTACGGCACCACTACGGCGTACGGAACCGAAGTCGCGTGCGAACCTGGCGCGACGCTCGAAGGCGAAGCCCAGCCCGCGAGCGTGCGCCTGACGGGCCTCACGGCGGGCACCCTGTACTACTACAAGCTCGTCGTCAGGAACGCCGCGGGTGAAGCGCAGGCCGAAGGGGAGGCGATGACGCTGACCGTGGAAAAGCCGACCGTCTACAGCGAGGGCGTCAGTGGGATCACGCCGTTCCAAGCGAGGCTCGAAGGGGCGCTCAACCCGGACTCCCAGGAAACGACGTACTCGTTTGAATACTCGACGAAAGGCTCGACCACCGGGGATATGCTCGCAGGCGCGATCACGACGGTCAACGGCGAAAGCGCCATTCCGCCGGAAGAATTCGGCGAACGGGGAGTAGGCGTTCCCACCGGTCGTGTGCTGGCCCCGGCGACGACTTACTACTACCGCTTCGTGGCGAGCAACGAGACCGGCACGACCAAAGACAGAGTCGAATCGTTCACCACGCCGGCCCCGGAAAGCCCCATCGTAAATCGTGAGGGCGCCAGTGGGATCACGCCGTTCGAAGCGAGGCTCGAAGGGGCGCTCAACCCCGACGACCAGCTCACCGAATGCCACTTCCAGTACGGCGAGACGGCCGTGTCCGAACACGAAGTGGGCTGCGAACCGGAAAGCCTCGAAGGCTTCGGGGAACAGAGCGTCGCAAAGACCGTGACCGGCCTCGCGCTCGGCACGACCTACCACTACCGCGTGGTCGCCAAGAACGCGACGGGCGAAACGGAAGGCGCCGGGGAATTCACGACGCGCGGCATCGCGCCGCTGGCGAGCACGGGCGCGGCGTCCGCAGTCGGGCAGAGCAGCGCGGAGGTCACCGGGACGGTCAACCCGGACGGCGCGGAAACCCACTACTACTACCAGTACGGGCCGACCACCGAATACGGGCAGAGCACCGCGGCTGAAGGGCCCGGCGTCGACGTTGGCGCGGGCACGAGCGCCGTGGCGGCGCCTGCGACTCTGGTCCCGTTGACGCCGGGCGTGACCTATCACTACCGGCTCGTCGCGTGGAACGAAGAAGGCACGAGCTACGGCCAGGACGAGACGCTCACGGCCGCCGCTGGGCAGCCACCGGTCGCGAGCACCGGCTCCGCGAGCGGGGTCACGGTGGACGAGGCGACGATCTCCGGCACGATCGACCCCGCCGGCAAAGAAACCAGCTACCGCTTCGAATACGGGACCGGCACCGAATACGGCACCCAGGCGTTCGGTACCGTCCTGCCCGAGCAGGGCGAACAGACGGTGACGTTGAGCCTGCGTGGTATCGACCCGGACACGACCTACCACTACCGGCTGGTCGTGAGCAACCCGGGCGGCACGAGCTACGGCGAAGACGAGACGTTCACGACCGAACCGGTCGCGTTCCCGGCGATCGCGCCGACACCGGCGCCGCTGATCGCGCTCCCCAACATCGCGTTCCCCACCGAAGCAGCCGCGAGGAAGCCGGGGAAGCCGAAGCAGACCGGCAGGAAGAAGGGCGCCAAGAAGGGGCACAGGAAGGCCCGGAAGAAGGCGAGGGCGAGGGGGAGGAAGAAGAAGTAAGCGCTCAGTTCCTGGGCGGTCACCGTATGAACTCGACCTGTGGCGAGCGCATCGCCGCGGCGGACGCCCATGTGCTTGCCGTGGCCACGGCCGAGCAGCTCGAGCCGGTCGCGCTGCTCGAGCAGGGCTGAGCGCGATCATGCGCCACTGCCGGCGCACGATGCGCCGGGAGGCGGTCTACTCGAACCGGCCGAGGTCGGTGAGGTAGCGGCGCAGCAGGGGGCTTGAGAACCTCCAGTCTCCCCGGCCCCGGCTCTCGATGATCGCGGCGTCGCGGAGTCCTTCCAGCGCGCGGCGCACCGCTCCGCGCGGGAGGCGTGTGTAGACCGGCTCGCCGCGCGCGAGCCGCTCGGCGACCACCAGGCCGAGCTTGTGCAGCCTGCGGATGCGCTCCACCGTCTGCTCGTGGCTGACCCGATCGGCGGCGCTCGCCGCGAGCAGGCCCTGCTCGACGATCGTGCCGTCCACTCGCCGCGTTGCGAGTTCGACGGTCGTCAGGTGGCTCTTCTGCGCGATCAGCATGGTGGTGCGGGGATGCAGCTCGCCGTAGTCGACGATCCGCGCCAGGGCGCTCGGCTCGGCGGCGCAGTCGTCGGCCGCGAAGCGCTCGGCGAGGCCGTCCATCCAGGCGCCGCGGTCGATCGGGCGCAGGTCGTGAAAGCCGCCGAACTGGTGCAGCGCGCGGTGCGCCGGCGTGAACAGGTCGCGCATCAGGTGCTCGAGGCTGCCGGCGAACAGGTAACTGACGCCCTCCGAGCGCTGGAAGATCGCGCGCATGCGCTTGGTCAGGCGGTCGGGGTCGCCGTAGGGCTGCTGCGGGCTCGCGATCTCCTGGAACTCGTCGAAGAACACGACCACCTCCTTGCGATCGGCGGCGGCGATCCGCGCCGGCAGCGCGAGCGCGTAGTCGAGGTAGCGCTCGGGGTCGCGCGCCGCGAGGCCCGGGCTGAAGGCGATCTCGAGCTCCTCGCCGAGCTGCGCCTTGGACTTCAGCACCGCGGAGGTCTGCAGGGCGCCGGCGACGAAGCGCCCGGCTCGCCGCGTCTGGTGCAGCGTCCGGCGCAGCGCCGACCGGTTGGAGATCGTCGCGGCGACGAGCGCCTCGGCGAGCTCGGCGGCGGTGGCAATGCGGAACAGGTCGACGGAGATCGTGTAGCAGCCGCGTCGGCCCAGTCGTCCGAGGACCGCGTCGCACACGCTCGTCTTGCCCGTGCGCCGCGCCCCGGCGAGGACGACGCTCGATCCGCCGGCCAGCGTGGCGGCGATCTCGCGCACGTCGGCCGCCCGCCCGATCATCTGGCTGGCCGGGATCGGCTGATCGGTCGGAAACAGGTCGCTGCTGCGCTGGCGGGCCACCTGCCCATTATGCACCCTTTTTGGCGCATTATGCGCCCGGTATGGCGCATAAGCGTTTTCAAGGCTTACCTTGGGTGATGCGGGCTCGCCGGCCGCGGGGCCGGCGCCGCCTCTGGGGTGGCCATGCGCGAGACTACGGGGTGCGATGAACGAGCGCAGCGCACCGGCACCTCATTACGAACGCCCCACGGCGCAGCGGAGCGTGAGCGGAGCGGAGCCCCATCCAATCCCGTTCACTGACCTGCAGGCCGTCGAGGCCGCCTCCGCGATGCGCACCTACGCGCGCTTCCCCGTCGAGTTCGTGCGCGGCGCGGGCGCCCGCCTGTGGGACGCCGAGGGCAACGAGTACCTGGACCTCCTCTGCGGCATCTCCGTCACCAACGTCGGGCACTGCCACCCGCTCGTCGTGGAGGCCGTGCGCGCGCAGGCCGGGCGGCTGCTGCACGCCGGCAACCTCTACTACAC
>JBOGYA010000045.1:0-13799 GCA_050696515.1 Solirubrobacteraceae bacterium | reverse complement strand
AGGCCGTGCAGGCCGCCACCGCGCTGCTGAAGGCGTTCCGCACCCACGGCCACCTCGCCGCGCGCCTGGACCCCCTGGGCACCGAGCCCGAGGGCGACCCCGCTCTGGACCCGGGGTCGATCGGGCTGACCCCGGAGCTGATGGCCCTGATCCCGGCCAAGATCCTGCGCATGTGGGTGCCCGGAGCGACCCTCGCCGACGCCCTGCCCCATCTGAGCGAGACCTACTGCGGGACGATCGCGTACGAGATCGAGCACATCGCCTCCCACCGTCAGCGCGTGTGGCTGCGCGAGAAGATCGAGTCCGGGGCGTTCCGCCAGCCGCTCACCAGCGACGAGCGGCTCACGCTGCTCAAGCGCCTGGTCGAGGTGGACGCGCTGGAGCGCTTCATGCACAAGGCCTACCTCGGCCAGCACCAGTTCTCGATCGAGGGGCTCGACATGACCGTGCCGATGCTCGACGAGCTGATCCAGCTGGCCGCGGCCCACGGTGGCAAGGAGGTCGTGATCGGGATGGCCCACCGCGGGCGGCTGAACGTGCTCGCGCACAACCTCGGCCGTCCCTACGACACGATCTTCGCCGAGTTCGAGGGGGCCTCGACGCTGGAGGCGGTCACCACGATCCCCCAGGGCGGCACCGGCGACGTCAAGTACCACCACGGCACCCACGGCTCCTACCAGCTGCCTGACGGGGACACGATCCAGGTCAACCTCGAGTCCAACCCCTCCCACCTGGAGTACGTCTCCGCGGTCGTCGAGGGCGCTACCCGCGCCGCCCAGACCACCCGCACGGGCCCCCACGCCCACCAGGACACCGACGCCGCCGTGCCGATCGCGATCCACGGCGACGCCTCCTTCCCCGCCCAGGGGGTGGTCGCCGAGACGCTCAACCTGCAGGCGCTCGACGGCTACAAGGTGGGGGGCACCGTGCACCTCATCACCAACAACCAGATCGGCTTCACCACCGACCCCGACGACGCCCGCTCCACGCGCTGGGCGTCCGACCTGGCGAAGGGCTTCGACGTGCCGATCATCCACGTCAACGCCGACGACGTCCCCGCCTGCATGAGCGCGGTGCGCCTCGCCTTCGCCTTCCGCAAGGAATTCGGCCACGACGTGCTGATCGACCTGATCGGCTACCGCCGCTTCGGGCACAACGAGTCCGACGAGCCCGCCTACACCCAGCCGGAGATGTACGCCAAGATCAAGAGCCACGGGCGCGTGGCGGAGCTGTGGGCCGAGCGTCTCGTCGCCGACAAGGTGGTTTCCAAGGAGCAGGTCGACCGGCTCGGGCAGGAGGTGTGGGACAACCTCACGCTCCTGCACCAGCGCTTGAAGAGCAAGATCACAGCCGCCGCCGAGCAGGGCTCGGCGGCCAGCGGCACCGGCGAATACCAGCTCGACCGCTCCCCCTCACCCGAGGTGCAGACCGCCGTGGCCGCCGAGCGCCTGCGCGAGCTCGGCGCGCAGCTGCTGCGCACGCCCGAGGGCTTCACGGTGCACCCGAAGCTCGTCAAACAGCTCGAGCGCCGCCGCGCCGCCCTGGAAGAGCACCCCGCGGACGGCGCCGCGGCAGAGGAGCACCCCCGCCTCGACTGGGCGCACGCGGAGGCGCTGGCGTTCGCCTCGCTGCTCACCGAAGGCACCCCCATCCGGCTGACCGGCCAGGACACCGAGCGGGGCACCTTCAGCCAGCGCCACATGGTGCTGCACGACGCCAAGACCGGGCAGACGGTCTGCCCGATCCAGAGCCTCCCCGAGGCGCTCGCCCCGTTCGAGCTGCATAACTCCCCGCTCTCGGAGCTCGCGTGCATGGGCTTCGAGTACGGCTACTCCCAGGAGGCCCCCGAGACGCTCGTGCTGTGGGAGGCCCAGTTCGGCGACTTCGTCAACTCCGCCCAGGTGATCGTCGACCAGTTCATCGTCTCCGGCCTGGCCAAGTGGGGGCAGACCTCACGCCTCACGCTGCTGCTGCCCCACGGCTACGAGGGCTCCGGCCCCGAGCACTCCTCCGGGCGCCTGGAGCGCTTCCTGGCGCTGGCCGCGGAGGGCAACATCCGCGTGGCCAACCTGACGACTCCCGCCCAGTACTTCCACCTGCTGCGCCGCCAGGCCCGCATCGCCAAGCAGCGGCCGCTGGTGATCATGACCCCCAAGTCGCTGCTGCGCCTGCCCCAGGCGGGCAGCGATGTCTCCGAGCTGGCCGAGGACAGCCGCTTCCGGCCCGTGCTCGCCGAGCCCGGCGTGCAGGATGAGCTGGTCACCCGCCTGGTGTTGTGCACCGGCAAGATCTACTACGACCTCGTCGGCCACCCCGACCGCCAGGGCAAGGAGGCGGTCGCGGTGGGGCGCGTGGAGCTGCTCTATCCCTTCCCCGAAGGGCAGATCCTCGAGCTGATACGCCGCTACCCCAACCTGCGCGAGGTCGTGTGGACCCAGGAAGAGCCCCGCAACATGGGCGCCCGCGCGCACATGTTCCCCCGCCTGATGCAGATCCTCTCCGGGCAGGTCCACTTCGGCTACATCGGCCGCCCCGAGCGCGCCAGCCCCGGCGAGGGCTACCCCGCCGCGCACGCCGCCGAACAGAGCCGTATCGTTCGCACCGCCTTGGACCTGAACGTGGACACCTCCCAGTACCCCCGCAAGACTCCCGGAGAGCGCTGAGCCGATGCTCTGGCGGCGCTTCATGAACGTCTTCCGCCAGTGGCGGCGCAAGCGCCGTGCGCGGCGGGGTTGAGCGCTACCGGCCCTGCCAGACCGCCTTGCGCTTTTCCTTGAAGGCGTTGGCGCCCTCCTTGGCGTCCTCGGAGGCGAACACCGGGCCGGAGATCGCGCCCTGGCGCTCCCACATCTCCGCCGTGGACCAGTCGCGCTGCTCCTGGAGGATCTGCTTGGAGGCGACCAGCGCGAGCGGGCCGTTCCTGGCGAGCGTCGCGGCGAGCTCGAGTGCGGCCTCCACCGCGCCTCCGGGCTCGGACAGGCGGTTGACCACGCCGAACTCGTGGAAGCGCTCCGCCGGCATCGTGTCGCCTGTTAGAGCCAGCTCCATCACCACGTGGTAGGGCATCCGTCGCGGCAGGCGCAGCAGCGCGCCGCCGGCCGCCACCAGCGAGCGCTTGGCCTCGGGGATCCCCATCTTCGCCCCCCTGGCCGCCACGATCAGGTCGCACGCCAGCGCGATCTCCATGCCGCCCGCCACCGCGAAGCCCTCGATCGCCGCGATTAGTGGCTTGCGCGAGGCGCGCTGGGCGATGCCCGCGAAGCCGCGGTCCCCGAACCAAGGGGATTCGCCGCGGACGAACGCCCCCAAGTCCATGCCCGCGCAGAAAAAGCCCCCTGCGCCTGTGAGGATGCCGACCGAAAGCTCCTCGTCGGCGTCGAGATCCTCCAGCGCGTGCGCCACGCCCTCGGCGACCGCGCCGTTGACGGCGTTGCGCACCTGCGGGCGGTTGAGCGTGATCAGTAGTACGTCCCCCCCCCGTCGCTCGGTCAGGACGGCTGGGGACTCGGCGGCCTGAGCGTCAGTCGTTGCGTCGGTGGTGGTGGCGTTGTCGGTCATAGCGGCATCCTACGCCGCGAACAGCCTCAGCTCCGGCTCGCGTTCCCCGCGCAGCACCTCCAGGTCTACCTCCACGCACTCGATCCCCCGTGCCTGCGCGAGCACGCGCGCCTGGGGCTTGATCCGCTGCGCCGCCAACACCCCGCGGCAGGAGCCCAGCGCCGGGTCCAGGCGGATGCGCTCCAGGTAGCGGGTGAGCTGCTCTACCGCGTCGATCGTGGCGATCCGCTTGATCTCCACTGCCACCCACTCATCCTCCTCGTCGCGGCACATGAGGTCCACCGGGCCGATGTCCGTCGGCCACTCGCGCCGCACGAGCCGGAAGCCCTCGCCGCACCACCGCGGGGCGCCCGCGAGCAGTTCCTGCAACTCGCGCTCCAGGCCCTCCTTCTCCAAGGACGCCAATGTGTCCAGCTCGTGCTCGATGTCCGAGAGCACCTCGCCGATCGCGATCTCCAGGCGATCCTCCTGGCGCTGCTTGCGCACCGTCAGGCGCGTGAGCGTGCCCCGCGCGTCGGTCTCCTGTTCGAGCACCGTCGGCGGGGTCATCCAGTTCAGCGGCTTCACGTTCGGGCCCCCACCGTCGGCCCACACCATGAAGGTGCCGTCCGCCTTGAGCATCAAGAGGCGCACCGCCTCCGGCAGCACCGTCGTCAGGCGGCCGATGTAGGAGACCTCGCAGCGGGCCACGATCAGGCGCATCCGGGCAACCTATCCGGCCCGGCGGACCGCACGGCGGCGGAGCGTAGCGCGCGGATATCGGACTCCTACCCGCGCCGCGGGCCGGCGGCCGCTGCCAGCCTTATTGTTCATCCCGTGACACACCCCACGGTTGCAATCCGCGCCTACCGCGCCGCCGGAGCACTGGCGATCCTCACGGCGGTCGTCTACCAGGTGGCCAAGGGACTCCAAGCGCCACACTGGAGCGCGGCGGACTACTTCAGCTACTTCACGATCCTCAGCAACCTGTTTGCCGCCGGCATCCTGCTCGCGGGGGCGCTGAAGGGCGGCGCGGCGCGGTCGGCGGGCTTCGAGCTGCTGCGCGGCGCCGCTGTGGTGTACATGCTGACGACGGGCATCGTCTACGCCGTGCTGCTCTCCGGGCAGGACTCCTCCACCCCCTGGGTCAACACGATCGTCCACCGGGTCATGCCCGTGGCGATGGCGCTCGACTGGGTCATCGACCCGCCGCGCACTCAGTTGGCGGTGCGCAGCACGCTGGTGTGGTTGAGCTTCCCGCTGGCCTACATCGCCTACACCCTGATCCGCGGGTCGCTGGTCAACTGGTACCCCTACTTCTTCGTCAACCCCCACCACTCCGCCGGATATCTCGGAGTCGCCGTCGGCTCCCTGGCGGTCGGAGCAGGCATCCTCGCCCTGATCCTGCTCACCACATGGGTGGGCAACAGCCGCGCAGCCTCGATCGAGCCGCTGCCCAGCGGAGGAGTGTCAGCCCGGTAGCGTCGGTGGCGCTTCCCGCTCGGACTCCCGCGCTTGGGGGACGAGCTCGCTGCCGGCCCTCTCCTCATTCCCAACTGCGTCGCTCTCGACCACCCCCCCGTTCAGCGCCTCGCGGAACTCGCGGATGCTCTTGCCGGCCGCGCGCGTCAGTTCCGGCAGGCGTTTGGGGCCGAGCACGATCAACGCCACCGCTGCTACGAACAGGATATGAACAGGGTTCTCGATTCCCACACAACCGAGGCTAGCGTGCCGGCCGGGTCGCGCCGTACCCTGCACTCGTGGCCCAGCCGCCCTCTCCCCAGCCTGGCCGGCCCTACCCGCCCCCGGCTGCCCCCGAGCCAGCCTGGCCGGCGCAGCTCACCGTGCTGGCGGCGATCGCCATCCAGCTCCTGCTCCCTGAACGGCTCACCGTTGGGCCCTCCTGGCTGATACCGGCGCTGGAGGGTGGGCTGTTGGTCGGCATGTTTCTCGCCACGCCCCGCCAGCTCGAGCACGAGCACACCCTCCGGCGGCGCGCGGCGCTCGGGCTGACCGCGTTCGTGAGCGCCGCCAACATCTACTCGCTCGGAGCGCTCACCCACTACTTGCTGCACCACAACCCCCTCGGCGGCGGACGCCCGCTGATCGTCGCGGGGACGCTGATCTGGCTCACCAACTTCCTGATCTTCGCCCTCTGGTACTGGGAGACCGACCGCGGCGGTCCCGGCCGGCGCGCCGCAGGGCATGACGGCCCGCCCGACTTCCTCTTCCCCCAGATGACCGACGACCGCATCGAGCCGCTCGCCTGGCGGCCGCAGTTCATCGACTACCTCTACGTCTCCCTCACCAACGCCACAGCCTTCTCCCCCACCGACACAATGCCGCTCACGCCCACCGCCAAGAGCATCATGGGCGTCCAGGCGCTTGTCTCGCTCGTCACGATCGGGCTGATTGTCTCCCGTGCGGTGAACATCCTCGCCTGACCCGCTATGCAGCAGAGGACGCGGCCTGCATTCGCGGCTCGATCGCCAGCGCCTTCACCACGAGGTCCTTCACATCGCCATCGGCCCCCAGGCTCAGCGCGCGCTCCAAAGCCTCCAGCGCTCCCTCGCGATCCATCAGGCGCAGGCGCAGGCGGCCCAGGCGCTCCCACGCCCCCGCGTCGGCGGGGCCCCGCTCGGCCGCGCGCCGTGCGGCTTCCTCGGCGAGGTCCACCGCGCCCACGTCTTCGTAGATGCGTGCCGCGAAGCGGTGCGGCGCCGGGCGCTCGCCGTCCACGCGCGCCCAGTCGCGCACCGCGCGGGCCGCCGCCTCCAGGTCGCCGGCCTGCCAGAACGCCAGCGTCATCAGCCGCAGCACCCCCACGTTGCCCGGTTGCGCTTCGCGCGCGTACACGAGCCGCTGCGCCGCCAGCGCGTAGTCGCCTTCCGCCATCGCCCGCTGCGCCGCGACCATGAAGCGCTCCATCCGCTCCCCCGCGGGGTCGGGCTTGGAGAAGTCCACAAAGCGCATGCTTCCCGCCGGCACCGTGCGGATACCGTGGCTGAACTTCACCCGCGCCCACTGCTGAACCTCCTGTTCCTCACCGCTCGTGCTGTCGCCCGTGAAGTAGATCCCCGCCACCGTCCCCACCCCCCACTCCGGGTAGGACATGCAGCGTGCATAGCGGTGCACCACCGAGTGGTCGGGCACCCGGCTGCCGAAGGGGTCGTGCTTGGCGTTCTCCGCCGCGCTCTCGCGCGCTCGCTGCTCCGCTTCGTAGGCCCTGCGCCCCGCCTCCTCGCGCGCTTTACGCGCCGCCGCCGCGCTGACCCGCACGGCGTTGCGCGAGACCCGCCCGCCGCGCAGGCTCTCCGCCATGCGCTCCAGCTGGTCGGCGGCCTCGTTGATCGCCTTCAGGTGGCGCTCGTGCTCGGGCTGCTTGCCCGGGGGTGCGAGGTCCGGGTGCCAGCGCTTGGCCATCCGCCGGCGCGCGAGCTGCACCGCCCGCTTGTCGAACGGAGGCTCCAGCTCCAGCAGCATCATCTGCTGCTCGATATCGAACACGGTGGGCATGGACCCACAAACGGTAGGGCATACTGCGCGTCATGTCCTCCCAGTACATCTTCACAATGCACCGCCTCTCCAAGGTGCACCCGCCCGACAAGACCGTGCTCTCAGAGCTCACGCTCGCCTTCTACCCCGGCGCCAAGATCGGGGTGCTCGGCTACAACGGCGCCGGCAAGTCAACTTTGCTGCGCATCATGGCGGGGCTCGACGAGGAGTACCGCGGGCAGGCCGCGCTCGCACCGGGGGCGTCCGTGGGGATGCTCGAGCAGGAGCCCCACCTCGACGAGTCCAAGGACGTGCTCGGCAACGTGCAGGAGGGCGTGGCCGAGACCAAGGCGCTGCTCGACCGCTTCAACGCGCTCGCCGCCGACTACACCGAGGAGTGCGCCGCCGAGTTCGCCGACGTGCAGGCACGGATCGAAGCCGCCGACGCCTGGAACCTCGACACGCAACTGGAGTACGCGATGGACGCCCTGCGCCTGCCGCCGCCCGACGCCGAGGTCGCGCGGCTCTCCGGCGGGGAGCGCCGCCGCGTCGCGCTCTGCCGCCTGCTGCTGCGCGCGCCCGACCTGCTGCTGCTCGACGAGCCCACCAACCACCTCGACGCCGAGTCGGTCGCGTGGCTGGAGCGTCACCTCGCCGAGTACAAGGGCACGATTGTCGCCGTCACCCACGACCGCTACTTCCTCGACAACGTCGCCGGCTGGATCCTCGAGCTCGACCGCGGCCGTGGCATCCCCTACGAGGGCAACTACTCCTCCTGGTTGGAGCAGAAGCAGGCTCGCCTCGCCGCCGAGGAGCGCTCCGAGCAGGGCCGCCAGCGCACGATCGCCGCCGAGCTCGAATGGGTACGCACCAACCCCAAGGGCCGGCGCACCAAGTCCAAGGCCCGCCTCGCCCGCTACGAGCAGCTCGTCGCCGAGGAGCGCAACGTCCGGCTGGAGGACGTCCAGATCCACATTCCCCCGGGGCCGCGGTTGGGGGAGAAGGTGCTCACCGCCACCGACCTGCGCAAGGGCTTCGGCGAGCAGCTGCTCATCGAGAACCTCTCATTCGATCTGCCCCGCGCCGGGATCGTCGGCGTGATCGGGGCCAACGGCGCCGGCAAGACCACCCTCTTTCGGATGATCACCGGCGAGGAGGCCCCCGACGGGGGCTCCCTGAAGCTCGGCGAGACCGTCGAGCTCGCCTACGTCGACCAGTCCCGCGACGCCCTCGACCCCGCCAAGACCGTCTGGGAGGAGATCGCCGACGGCCTCGACCACCTCCAGCTCGGCGAGCGCGTCGTCAACTCCCGTCAGTACGTCGCCGGCTTCAACTTCAAGGGCTCCGACCAGCAGAAGCGGATCGGCAAGCTCTCCGGGGGGGAGCGCAACCGCGTGCACCTCGCCAAGCTGCTGCGCGCCGGGGGCAACCTGCTGCTGCTCGACGAGCCCACCAACGATCTCGACGTCGACACCCTGCGCGCGCTCGAGGAGGCCCTGCTCGGCTTCCCCGGCTGCGCCGTCGTCATCTCCCACGACCGCTGGTTCCTCGACCGCATCGCCACCCACGTGCTCGCCTTCGAGGGCGACTCGGAGGTCGTCTGGTTCGAGGGCAACTTCGAGGCCTACGAGGAGCACCGCCACGAGCGCTTGGGCGCCGCCGCGGACCGGCCGCACCGGATCTCATACAAGCGGCTTGTGCGGGGGTGAGGGCGGTCGTGAGCGCGTTTACGTAGGGCGTCCGACGTTGCTGTATACTGCGCGGTATATGGCTGCTACACGCACACAGGTGTATTTGACTCAGGAGCAGCGTGATCGCATCGAGGAAATGCGCGCACGCGACGGCCGCACGCTGGCCGAAGTCGTTCGAGCAGCTCTGGACGAGTACCTCGCCGCTCACGGCCGCGAAGTCGAGGAGGCGCGGCTTGCGAAGCGCCAGCGCGTGCTGGATGAAACGTTTGGCATCGCTCCCGACTTCCCGTACCCCAACCGTGACGATTGGGATCGCTTCGATAGCGACTGGAACCCAATCGAACGGGATGAAACAGGTGCCGATGGATGAGCAAGGTGCTGCTGGATACGGATGTCCTGATCGACCACCTTCGCGGCCGTCGCCACTTGGACACAGGCAATACGGCAGTCTCGGTCGTCACTCGCACCGAGCTGTTCGCCGGCGACGAGCGCCAGGAGGACGCCATCGATGCTCTGCTCGAGGATTGCGAGGAGGTGGACGTCGATCCACCGATCGCACGACGGGCTGGCCGCGTCAAACGCCAAACTGGATTGCAGATCGCGGACGCTCTGATCGCCGCCACCGCGCTCGAGCGCAAGCTGCCGCTGATGACCCGCAACAAGCGCCACTTCGACCGCGTCGCGGGCCTGCAGCTGCACACGCCCCCAGAGCCGAGCAACCGGTAGTGGCGTAAGCTCCTCCCTGTCACGAGACTTCGCCTCACGGGCCCGCCTCACCGGCCCCACCTCGAACAGATAGGAGCGCCTGTCATGGCCAACTACACCGCGAAGCAGATCGATGAGATGGAGGCCGCCTTCGGCGGCGGTTTGAAGAAGGCGCGCGCCGAGCTCGGCGTGGCGTCCTTCGGGATGCAGGTGGTCGACCTGCCGCCCAACTACAGCGACTACCCCGAGCACGACCACGAGGAGGACGGTCAGGAGGAGGTCTACTCCGTGATGCGGGGATCCGGCGCGATCGAGATCGAAGGCGAGCGCCTGGAGCTCACGCCCGACGTGCTCGTACGGGTCGGCCCGGGCATCAAGCGCAAGCTCTTCTCCGGCCCCGAGGGCATGCGTGTGCTTGCGCTCGGTGGGAAGCCCGGGGCGGCCTACGAGATCCCGGAGTTCACCGAGCTGAGCGGCGCCAGCGCCTAACGCTAACGGCCGCGTGCACTAGCGCGCGAACGAGGTGCCCGCGTCCAGCGTGCGCGCCGCGGCGGCGATCAGCCGTGCGGCGGCGTGCACGTCGGCGAGCGCTACCAGCTCCACGGGCGAGTGCATGTAGCGGATCGGGACCGACACGAGCGCTGTGGGCACCCCGCCGCGGGAGAGGTGCACGGCGTCGGCGTCGGTGCCGGTGTTGCGGCCGATCGCCTCCACCGTGAAGGGGATGCCCTCGCGCTCGGCGGTGTCGTGCAGCAGCTCGAACAGGCGGGGGTGCAGCGTCGAGCCCCTGCTCAGCACCGGCCCTGAGCCGAGCTCGTGCTTGCCGGCCTCCTTGACCTCGATCCCGGGAGCGTCGGTGGCGTGGGTCACGTCCACCACGATCGCCGCGTCGGGCTCCAGTGAGAAGGCGGAGGTGCGCGAGCCCCCGAAGGTGGTCTCCTCCTGCGCGGCCGCCACCGCGACTAGCTCCCACTCGGCGCCGCCCGCCTGCGCCACCAGGCGCGCGGCCTCCAGCGCCACGAACGAGCCCAGGCGGTTGTCCAGCGCGCGCGCTGCGATGCGTCCGCCCGGCAGCTCCACGGGGTCGGCGGCGATCACCGCGACGTCCCCGACCCGCACGAGCTCGCGCGCGTGCTCGCCGTCGCGCGCGCCGACGTCGATGTGCAGGTCGCGCACCTCCGCGACCTTCTTGCGCTCCTCCTCGCGCAGCAGGTGGACCGGCTTCTTGCCGATCACCCCCGCCACCTCGCCCGCGCGCGTGCCGAGTGCCACGCGCTGGCCGACGAGGATCTGCGCGTCCCAGCCTCCCACCTCGCGGAACCACAGGAAGCCCTCGTCGTCGATGTGGGTCACGATCAGCCCGATCTCGTCGATGTGGCCCATCACCACGAGCCGCCGCGCGGGCGGGGTCCCCCGTCCGGGCAGGCGCGCGGAGGGTGTGCCCACGACATCGACCTGGGCGTCGGCCCCGAACGCCCGCGCCGCCGCGCACCACACCGCCGCGGGCCCGGTCTCATAGCCCGAGGGGCCGCGTGCCGCGAGCAGGTCGCGTAGTACCTGCGGGAAGTCGTCGCTCATGCGGCGAGCAATCCTCGCAGGACGTACTGGAGGATGCCGCCGTGGCGGTAGTAGTCGGCCTCGCGGGGGGTGTCGATCCGCACGCGGGCCTGGAACTCGACCGGCCGCTGGGCGCTCGACCCGGCCCCCGCGCCGGTCTCGCCCCCTGCGCGCTCGGCGCGCACCCGCACCTCGCGCGGTGCCTCGCCGCCGCTGTTCATCGCCGCGGCGAAGCCGTCGATCGAGAAGACCTCCTCACCGGTCAACCCCAGCGACTGCGCGCTGTGGCCCTCGGGGAGCTGCAGCGGCAGCACGCCCATCCCCACGAGGTTGGAGCGGTGGATGCGCTCGAAGCTCTCTGCGAGCACCGCGCGCACGCCGAGCAGCTTCGTCCCCTTCGCGGCCCAGTCGCGTGAGGAGCCCGAGCCATACTCCTTGCCGGCGAGCACCACCAGCGGCACGCCCTCCTGCGCGTAGCGCATCGCGGCGTCGTAGATCGACAGCTGCTCGCCGTCCGGAAGATGCAGCGTCACGCCGCCTTCGGGCAGCGCACCACCTCCCGCGGCACGCAGCAGGTTGCGGATGCGGATGTTGGCGAACGTGCCGCGCACCATCACCTCGTGGTTGCCGCGGCGGGAGCCGTAGGAGTTGAAGTCGCGCGGCGCCACGCCCTGCTCCTGCAGGTAGAGCCCCGCGGGCCCGTCGCGCTTGATCGACCCCGCGGGGGAGATGTGGTCGGTGGTCACGGAGTCCCCCAGCAGCGCCAGCACGCGGGCGCCCTCCACGTCCCGGACGGGCTCGGGCTCGGCGGGCATGCCCTCGAAGTAGGGTGGCAGCCGCACGTAGGTCGAGCGGGGCGCCCACGCGAAGCGAGCGCCGGTGGGGGTCTCCAGGCCGTTCCAGTGCTCGTCCCCGGCGAACACCTCGGAGTAGCTCTTGCGGAACATGTCCGACTGCACCGCCTGCTCGATCGTCTGCGCGACCTCCCGCTCGGAGGGCCAGATGTCGCGCAGGTACACCTCGCGGCCCTCGGCGTCGCGGCCGAGGGGGTCGCCCACGATGTCGGTGTCCATCGTGCCGGCCAGCGCGTACGCCACGCACAGGGGCGGGGAGGCGAGGTAGTTCATCTTCACGTCCGGGTTGATGCGCCCCTCGAAGTTGCGGTTGCCGGAGAGCACCGACACGACCGCGAGGTCCTCCTCGCCCACGACCTTTGAGATCTCCTCGGGCAGCGGGCCGGAGTTGCCGATGCACGTGGTGCACCCGTACCCCACGAGGTTGAACCCGAGCCGCTCCAGGGGCTCGGTGAGCCCGGCGCGGTCGAGGTATTCGCTCACCACCTTGGAGCCCGGCGCGAGCGAGGTCTTCACCCACGGCTTGCGCTCAAGGCCCCGCGCGAGCGCGTTGCGCGCGAGGATCCCCGCCCCAATCATCACGGAGGGATTGGAGGTGTTCGTGCAGCTCGTGATCGCCGCGATCACCACGTGGCCGTGGCGGAGCGTGAAGGGTGGCGATTTGTGCGCGGGCGGATCGGAGGCCGGGAACGACTCCGCCCCCGCCTCGTCGGAGGCGTCGGCCTGAGCGCCCGGGGACAGGTACTCACGCAGCGCGCGGCGGAACGCCGGCTGGGCGTCGCTCAGCGAGACCCGGTCCTGCGGGCGCTTGGGGCCCGCGAGGCTCGGCACGACCGCGCCGAGGTCGAGCTCGACCTCCTCGGAGAAGACGGGCTCGGGCGAGTGCTCGTCGTGCCACAACCCCTGCTCGCGGGCGTAGGCCTCGACCAGCTCGATCTGCTCGGCGGGGCGGCCGGAGAAGCGCAGGTAGCGCAGCGTCTCCGCGTCAATCGGGAAGATCGCGCAGGTGGAGCCGAACTCCGGCGACATGTTGCCGATCGTCGCGCGGTCGGCCAACGGCAGGCCGGCGAGGCCGGCGCCGTGGAACTCCACGAACTTGCCCACGACGCCGCGCTCGCGCAGCAGTTGGGTGACGGTCAGCACGAGGTCGGTCGCGGTCGCGCCCTCGGGCAGCGCGCCGTGCAGACGGAAGCCGACGACCTGGGGAATCAGCATCGACATCGGCTGGCCGAGCATCGCCGCCTCGGCCTCGATCCCGCCGACGCCCCAGCCGAGCACCCCGAGACCGTTGACCATCGTGGTGTGGGAGTCGGTGCCCACCAGCGTGTCCGGGTAGGCCGCAGGCGGGCAGGAAGGCTCCCCCCCACGATCCTCGACGAACACGACGCGCGCGAGGTACTCGAGGTTGACCTGGTGCACGATCCCCGTGTCGGGGGGCACGACCTTGAAGTTGTCGAACGCCTGCTGGCCCCACCGCAGGAAGGCGTAGCGCTCCTGGTTGCGCTCGAACTCGCGCTCGGCGTTGACGCGAAAGGCGTCGCGCGTGCCGAAGGCGTCCACCTGCACGGAGTGGTCGATCACGAGCTCCGCGGGCGCGAGCGGGTTGATGCGGGCAGGGTCCCCCCCCATCTGCGCGATCGCGTCGCGCATCGCCGCGAGGTCCACCACCGCGGGGACCCCGGTGAAGTCCTGCATCAGCACACGCGCGGGCGTGAACGCAATCTCCTGACTGGGCTGCGCCGTGGGGTCCCACCCGGCGAGCGCTTCGATGTCCGCGGCGAGGACCGCCCCGGCGCCCTCGGTGCGCAGGAGGTTCTCGAGCAGCACCTTCAGCGAGAACGGCAGCCGCGCCACGTCGAAGCGCGGCCGGAGCGCGCCGAGGCGAAAGACCTCGTACTCGCGCCCGCCCACCTCGAGCGTGCCCTTCGCGCCAAAGCTGTTCTGCGCCATACCCCCAGTC
>JBOGYA010000044.1:0-13852 GCA_050696515.1 Solirubrobacteraceae bacterium | reverse complement strand
GCGCAGACCCACGCCACCTCGAGCGGCTCGCCGGCGCGCAGGGGGAGTGGCGGCGGCAGCCGCCAGCCGCCGGCGGCGATCTCCGCCGCCCGCACCAGGTCCCCGCGCGCCACCAGCAGGCGCCCCTCCCCCGCAGGGGAAGCCCACCTCGATGCACGGTCGAGCAGGCGGGCGGCCACGCCGCCGTACCCTTCTCGGCGTAGCAGCCGCCGCGTCTGGCGGACACGCTCGAGGGCGGTGAGGCGGCTCATACCCCCCTCAACCTCCATCGCATCCGGATCGCGTGGGAGCGCAGGCGGTGGGCGGCGCCCGTTGCGATGAAGGGCAGGAAGGCCAGCGAGCGTCCCGCGCCGATCCACTGGCGCAGCCGCAGCCCCCGCCACTCGCGCAGGCGGCGGGCGTGGGGGTAGACATCCAAGGCAAAGCCGCTCAACTCCTCGACCACTCCATCCGCGGCGCCGCCATCGACGGCGCGGCTGGCCCGCCATAGCGCCTGGCGGGCCAGAGTACGGGCCGCCAGGCCGCGCAGCCGGTCGGGCTGCACGAGGTGCTCCGCGCAGGAGGCGAAGAACGAGTCGAAGGCCATCCTGCGTTCGCGCAGGTCGACCATGGTGCTCGTCGCCTGGCTGCGCAACATGCTGTCCGAATGGACGCGGTAGACGGCCTGGGGCACGCCGCGGACGTAGGCGACGTCGGCGACCGCAGCGATGCGCAGCCACATGTTCAGATCGCTCGAGTGATGGCATATGGGGTCGTAGCCCCCCACGGCCCGCTGCACTGAGCCGCGCACGACCACCTCGGGGGAGGAGATGCAGTTGTAGGTGGAGCGGCAGCGGATGCGAGCCCAGTCGGCTCCCGACCACACCTTGGTAGCGCGCCACCTGCCGGAGGGCTCCGGGAGCGGGCGGCCCTCGGCTGCGAGGAGGGTCTTGCCATATACCATGCCCACGTTGGGGTGTGTGGCCATGACTCCCGTGGCCCGGCGCAGCGAGCCGGGCACGAGCAGGTCGTCGGCCGAAAGCAGCACCACGTACTCGCCGGCCGCCCACTCGAGTCCCTCGTTGGCGGTGGCGATGAGGCCCATGTTGTCCACGTGCGGGCGAAACTCGACGCGCTCATCGCGCTCGGCCAGGCGCCTGCCCACCTCGGCGCTGTCGTCGGTGGAGCAGTCGTCGATGACGAGCAGTCGCACGTCGACGCCCTCCTGGGACAGAACGCTCGCCAAGCACCCCTCCAGGAGGTGGCCGTAGTTGTAACAAGGCACGATCACGCTGACCGTCGCAAGCGCCGTGCCCGACTCGCGGCGAGCGGCGAGGGCCGGCTGGACGAGCAGCGTTTGGGTCACATACCCTTAAACGCCCGGGGCCGGGGCGATCTTGTGCCGGGTAGGCTTCCGGCATGGCTATACGGGAGCGCCTCGGGCACCTACGCCGCCTCGCCGAGGACGTCGCCCAGCGGGCGCTAAAGCCGGCCGGCTACCAGCTCACCAGGCGTCACTTCTACAGCCCCATCCCGATCGTCGAGGAGCTCCCCCCGAGCCTGTGGGACGGTCCCTCGGAGCTGCCGGGCGTGGATCTGCGCATCGAGCACGCCCTCGCGCTGCTGAACGGTCCGCTGCTCCCCTACCTCGCCGAGTTCCACCCACCCCTGTATCCCTCCGGGCCGGGTGGGCTCCCGTCCTCGACCGGACCCGGTGGGCTTTCCCCCACCGCGCTGGGCGGGTCCTCGTCCACCTCCGAGCCCGGCCGGTTCTGGTTGCGCAATAACTCCTACGAGTCCGTCGACGCCGAGACCCTCTACGCGATCCTGCGTCAGCTCAAGCCCGCGCGCGTCCACGAGCTCGGCTCCGGGGCGTCCACCCACGTGATCCACCTTGCCGCCCTCGCCAACGCGCGCGACGGCAAGCCCCTGGAGCACACCGTCTTCGATCCCTTTCCCTACCAGGCCAGCCCGATGGGTCCAGTCCCCAGCATCACCGCCCATCCGCTTCGCGCCGAGGATCTCGACCCCGCGCGGTTCGCCGCCCTGCGGGCCGGCGACGTCCTGTTTGTCGACACCACCCACACCGTGCGCACCGGTGGCGACGTGACTCACATCTTCCTGGAGATCTTCCCCCGCCTCGCCCCCGGCGTCACCATCCACGTGCACGACATCTTCCTGCCCTACGAGTACCCCAGAGATTGGGTGGTGGACCAGCGCCGCGCCTGGGCCGAGCAGTACCTGCTGCAGGCGTTCCTCGCCTGCAACCGCGACTTCGAGGTCGTGATGCCCACCTACGCTCTCGCCCGCGCCGCTCCGGACGCGCTCAAGCGAGTCGTCCCCTCGTTCGACCCGCACACCGTTCGTCCCGGCGCGTTCTGGATCAGACGCAGGGCGTAGCCCAAGGGTCCTCGCTCGCAAGGCCGATCACGCCCCGATCGACGAGTGACGCCTCCCGGTCCAGTGGGCAATGGCGCTCAGCCGCGGCCGATGCCGGTCAACGCAACGCCTGGACGCGGTCGCGTCCCTCGACCATCGCTCGCCGCACAAACGACCACGGCCTCCGGCCCGGCGCCGGGAGCACGGCGGGATTCAGGGGACGATCGGGGACCAGCGTCAGCTCAATCCTCCCGGGCGCTTCGATCCTCAGCGGCTCCGAGACTCCCAACCCCTCGTCGAAGGCCATGCCCACCACCTCGTCGCCCCCGCGGGCAAGCCCTCGCCATGCGGCGCCCCCGAGCGGCTGTTGGGCCAGCGCGCGCAGCTCGTGCACCCCGGTGGGCACGTCGATCGCGATTCCGCGGGCGCACATCCGCACGAACATGGTCTCACCCACCCTTCGGGTGCAGTAGCCACCACGGGCCACCCACTCCAGCGGCCCCCAGCGCACGTCCCCCAGCGCGTTGATGTCCCGCGCCGCCTGCGCCAGGATGTCAAGGCCCTCCGAGAAGTCCCAGTGGTGTCCATAGAGGATCAGCGGTTGGCCGAGCAGCGCGCGAAACACGAGATCCTCCCGCGGGTCCACCAGCGGGCTGCGCAGCAGCATCGGCAGGCCGCCCGCCACCAGCTCCGCCGGGTGCCACTCCACCAGCGGCGTCGGAGCCGGCTGGCCATCGCGCCATGGGTAGGACCGGTTCAGGCACACCGCCTCGATTCCCAGTGCGAGCATCGCCCGTAGCGCCTCCTCCGAGCAGGCGCTATGGGGAGGCACCATCACGCGATTGACCGTCACGCCCGCCCGGCGCTCCAGTGCAGCCGTCCGGCGCAACGACTGCGCGATCACCGACTCCGCCTTGCGATCGCTGCGCAGACGGCCGAGCTCCTGGGCGACATGATCGTTGCCGTGCATCAGCAGCGACAACGCCGATCCGTTGTGCCTCACCAATCCCGCCGCCCGGCGGTCCACCCACCAGCGATCGAGCGGCACCGTCGCCAACCCCAGGTGATAGCCGTGCCGGCCCGCATGGGCAATCAGCTCCCGGTACTTGAGATACCCGTATGACGGCCAGTGCAGGTTGGGGTCGTCCACCACGAACGACGCCCGCGGCGAGGGCAGCGCCCAGCCCTCCGCGCCGGCCACGTGCCCGAGGAAGTGCACCAGCGGCAGCAACCCCATGAAGCGACCCGCTCGCAGATGCTCGCGCAGAGTCTCCCCCTCGCCCAGCTCCGCGAGCGGATAGACGCTGGACCACGCGCTCGCGCCGTCCTGCCACCACACCGGAGTGCCGTCCACGCTCGCCAACACGCCTCTCGCACCGTCGAGCGCAAGCGGCAGCTCGCCGGCAATCGAGCCGTCGGCAAGCTTCCGCCCGCGCAGGGGACGCGCGAGCTGCCGATCGTCGGCCAGCTCCACCACAGTCGGCTCACGGCGCTGCCCGGTAGCGGCAACCACGAGCCGGGGGCTGTCGGCGGGGACGTCCGCGAGGCGCGCGGGGTCGAGCACGAGAGCGCCCGCTACGCTCGGCGGAGGTGCGCCGGGAGTCAACTCGAAACGGACGGGAAAGATGCGCTCGAGCAGCTCCAGCACCGGGTTGCAGGCGGGGGCGCCGTGCGGGTCGGGCGCCGACCCCGCCACGAGCACCGCGACGCACTTGCGCGGACCGTCGAGCTCGAGCTTCGGGGGATTGCGAAAGGCGGTCAAGTGGGGTCTCGTTGATCTCTTATGGCCAGTCGTGATCCTAGGGCGAGGAGCGGGGGCCAGGCAGTATCTCAGCGAATCGTGATGCTGCTCGAGAACTTCACCTACCCCGCCGACACGCGGGTGCGCAACGAGGCCGAGTCGCTCGCGGCCGCCGGCCACCGCGTCACTGTGCTCGCTCCCCGCGGTCCCGGTCAGAGCTCACGGGAGCTCCTGCGGGGGGTTCAGGTGCGCCGCTACCGCACGACGTGGGCCGGCGGCTCGCCGTGGTCCTACCTTCTGGAGTACGGGATCGCCCACTTGCAACTGCTGGCACGCTCGCTCGCGGAGCTCGTGCGCGGTGCGGATACCTTGCACTTCAACGGACCCCCCGACACGCTTGCGCTCGCGGGCATCCTCGCGCGGCTGGGTGGGCGCAAGGTCGTCTACGACATGCACGACTCCGGGCCGGAGCTGTTCGAGGCCAAGTTCGGCTCCTCGATCGCGCTCGGGGTACTGCGAGCGGCGCAGCGGGCGGCGATCCGCTGCGCTCATCAGGTGATCGTGACCAACGAGACGCAACGCGAGCTGGTCATTGCCCGGGGGCCCCGCGCTCCACGGGATGTGACCGTGGTGCGCAACGGCCCCCGCACCGCCGAGTTCCCCGATCCGCCGGGCGGGCGCCCGGGGGAGCTGACCGCGCCGAAGCTGGTGTACGTGGGCACGCTCGACGTGCAGGACGGCGTGCTCGAGCTGCCCGAGATCCTGCGCGCCCCGGCGCTGGAGGGGGCCCACCTGACGATCGTGGGCAAAGGAGCCGCGCAGGCGGAGTTGCTCGCGCGCTGTCGCGCGGCGGGCGTCGAGGACCGCGTCACCTTCACCGGCCACGTGCCCCACGCGCGCGTGGCGGCCCTGATCGCGGCTGCCGACATCGGCATCGACCCTGCCCCCGGCACCGAGCTGAATCATGGCTCGACGATGATCAAGGTGGCCGAGTACATGGGCTGCGGGCGCCCACTGGTGGCCTACGACCTGCGCGAGACCCGCCGCACCGCCGGCGATGCGGCGCTGTATGCGCCCTGCGGAGAGCCGCGGGCCTTCGTCGATCGCATCGGCGAGCTCGCCCGCGACGGGGAGCTGCGGCGGCGCCTCGGTGCGCTGGCGCGCGAGCGCGCCCTGGAGCTGACCTGGGAGCGCTCCGAGGAAGCCCTGCGCGCGGTCTACGCGCGCCTCGTCTGAGCCACCCCGCCCCGCACCCGCCGCGTAGCACATAGGGCTCGCAGCGCATAGGCCCTGACCGCTGCCGAGCGGCGGGGGGTCAGGCGACCCGAAGCTCAGGCGTCGAACGGCGACATGTGCACGAACGGCGGCTCACGGACGCCCAGCACGACGGCCAGCGCACGGCGCTCGACGGCGGCTCGCGCGGCCCACTGCGGGCGCGAGCGCCCGGCGACGGTGGCGAGGGCGGCACGCAGCGCGTGGCGCAGCGCCAGCGCCGCGCGCATGGTCGACGCCCGCACCCTCCCGTAGTGCTTGCGCGCGAACAGGATCTTCGCGTAGCTCTGCTGCGCCGACAGGTCGGGCCCGGGAGCGTGGCCTGTGTGATGCGTCACGGTCATCGTCGGCAGGTGGACCACCCGCCAGCCCGCGCGGTGGAAGCGAAAGCACCAGTCGGTCTCCTCGGAGAAGAGGAAGAAGCGCTCGTCGAGCGGCCCCACCTGCGCCAGCGCCTCCGCACGGGCGATCAGGAACGCTCCCACCAGCCAGTCCGCCGGGGCCACCTCGCGATAGCGCGCGCTCTGAGGTTCCTCCTCGCGCCAGCGTCGCAGCGGCGTCCAATGCGCTGCCGCCAACGCCTCGCCCAGCGCCAGCCATGCGGAGGGGAAGCGCCTGATCGAGTACTGCAGGGTTCCGTCGGGGGCGTTCTGCACGACGCTCGCCACGCCGATGTCGCGCCGCTCGTCGAGCGTCGCCACAAGTTGGTCGAAGGTGCCCGACGCCGTCTCCACGTCGGGGTTGAGCAGCAGCACGTAGCGGCCGCGCGCGTGCGGGAGCCCACGGTTGTTCGCCGCGGCGAAGCCAATGTTGCGCTCCCGCAGCACCCGCACCTCCGGGAGTGCCGCTTCGATCGCGTCGGGAGTGCCATCGCTGGAGCCGCTGTCGACCACGATCCACTCGACCTCCAGGGCGCGTACCGCGGTGCCGGCGGAACGCAGCGTGGCGAGCGCCAGCTCAGCACGGTTGTGCGTCACGACGATCACGCTGAGATCGGGGCGCTCCCCAGTGGCGCTCATCACTGAAAGCAACGTCGCCGGCCGCCGTTTCTCGCGCCGGGCGTGGGGCTCCGAGCGCCGCCGGGAGCCGCTTGCGGGGACGCAAAAAACACTGGACCACGGTCGTTCATTGCAGTGAGGGGCCATATCACCGAACACGGAAGGACCGCTCAGATGGAGTTTGCGCTCATATTGCGAGAACTGTCGAGACGCCGCCGGTTGGTGGCGGTCGGCGTGCTCATTGCCGCGATTGCCGCGACCCTCAGCGTGTACCGCCTCGATGGCCTGGGGCTCAAGCCGCGCTCGCTGCAGTACTCGAGCGCCAGCACCCAGGTGTTCGTGGACACCCCATCCTCGATCCTCGGCAACCTCTCCCCGACGTTCGAACCGCTGCAAGCGCGAGCCACCGTCTATGCGAACTTCATGGCCAGCCCGACATTCCTCGACCTGGTTGGCCAGCACGCCGGCATTCCCGGTGAACAGATCTACGCCGCCGGGCCCATCGATCCGTCCGTGCCCCGTGTCGTGCAGGAGCCGACAGCGGTGCAGCGCAACGTCGAGATCACCGGCGAAACGACTCCCTACCGGCTGAACTTCAACAGCGACCCCAACCTCCCGACGATCGGCATCTACGCGCAGGCCCCGAACACCAGGCAGGCGGTCGCGCTCGCCAACGCATCGGCGGTCAGCCTCGCGCAGTACGTCACGAGCCTCCAGAGCGCCGGTCACACCCCGGCGCAGGCCCGGGTCGTGATCCGCCGGCTCGGCGAAGCGCACGGGGGTGTCGTGAACGGTGGGATCAGCAAGGCCCTTGCGGGCATGGCGTTCATCGGCGTCTTCCTCATCTGGTGCATCCTCGTACTGCTCGCCGGGCGCTTCCGCGATACGTGGCGCGCCAGCGCCAACCTCAGCGGCGCCCCCGCTCGCACGAGCGACGGCGGAGCGGCGATTGTGGCCTCGAACGGCAGGGCACAGAGCGACGAGCGTGCCCCTGAGACCGCGAAGGTCGCCGCATTGCACGCGCGCGTCCGCCCAAGCAGGCTGTGACGGAGCGGGCGCGGGGCAGATGATCGCCGACGTCGAGCACCCTGCGTCGGCGGCTCTCTCAGAGGCGGCGGGCGCAGCGATCGAGCCCACCGCGTTCAAGCGGCGCCCGGGCACACGCATTGCCGCAGCAACGCGCAACGCTACGCGGACGGACGCCGTGAGGCCCATGGCCGCCCCCGAAGCCGGCGCCTCACCGGCGCGCGACGCCTTTCCCCATACGCGGCGGCCGCTGCCGTGGGTGCTCGCTGCCTTCGTCGCGATGCTGTTCCTGGTCCCGATCGACTCGACTGAATTGAAGGTCAGCCTGCCGGTCGGCGCGCAGATCGACCGCTTCGCGGTCGTCGGCCTGATCCTCGCGTGGCTCCTGTTCGGCGGCGACCAGCGGGCGTTCCTGCGCACACGGCGCTCGAAGCTGTACGTGGGCGCCGCGTGCCTGTTCCTCGTGCTCGCCGTCGCGAGCCTGCTGCTGGACTCCGGGCGGATCCTCAACATCGGCGACTTCACCCTGGCGGAGAAGCGCTTTGGCCTGTTGGGGTCGTTCCTGGTCCTCTCGTGGTTCACGCTCACGGCGCTCCGCTTCGAGGACCTGCGCGGCTTCTCGACCTACCTGATCGGGCTCGGCGCCGCGATGTCGGTCGGAATGGTGATCGAGCGCCACACGGGCTTCAACGTCTTCTACGAATTGAGCGCCGCGATCCTCAAGCCGATCGCGACCATTGCACCCTCCCCGACCGACATCCACCCCACGTACGGCACCGACGGGCGCGTGGTGGTGGTGGGGCCGACGCTGCACGGTCTCGCAGCCACGACGATGCTGATGGTGACGATGCCTTTCGCGCTCGTGCGCATGTTCGACGCCACCTCGCGCCGCTCGTGGTGGCTGAACGCGATCGCGCTGTCGCTGATGCTCGTGGCGGCGGCCGCCACCGATCGCAAGACCGCTCTGCTGGTGCCGATCGCGGTCGTCCTCTACCTCGCCTGCTACCGGCCGCGCAAGGTGCTGCGCCTCGCTCCGATCGGGCTGGTGGCGCTGGTGGGCCTCGTGCACTTCGCCTCACCGGGAGCGCTCGGCACGATCTTCACCCCCAGCGCCGGGCTTGAAAGCAGCTCCACCGCCCACCGCGTCGGCGACTTCACCGACGTCGCACCCGACGTGCTCGCGCATCCGGTGCTCGGGCGCGGCTTCGGCACGATCAACGTCGAAGCGCCGACTCAGTTCCGGATCAACGACGACGAGTACATCGACGAGATCTGGGAGGTCGGGGTGGTGGGACTGCTCGCGTACATGTTCATGATCCTCGCCCCCGTGCTCAGCGCCCGCCGCGCGATCCGCACCCGCGACCCGGCGGTGTCCTCGCTGGCGCTCGCGGCCTCGGCGGGCTGTATCGCCTACTTCGCGGTCAACGCGCTGTTCGACGCGATGTCCTTCCCGCAGGCGCCCTACATGTTCTTCATGGTCGCCGCCCTGACGGTGATCGCAGCCGCGGGACCCGCCGGCAATGTGGTGTCCAGCCGCGAGCGCTTGCGCCAGCTCGCTCGGCGGCGCGCGCGTGCGCTGGCCGACGCGTCCGCGTAGCGGCCACTGGCTCGCCATAGGCTGTAAAGACAGACGCCCACGTCAACCCGCTTCGAGACGTATCGTGCCGTGATACGATACGATACATGAGCGCTATACCCTTGAGTATCCGCCTCCCCGAACAGACCGTGGGACGGCTGGCCGACCGCGCGGATCGCTCCAGCATGGCGCCACGAACACTCGCCCAGCGCTACGTTGAGGAGGGCTTGCGTATGGACGAACACCCGCTGGTGCACTTCGCCGACGGCCCCGCCGGTCGCCGGGCACGACTGATCGGCGGCCCCGACGTGTGGGAGTTGATAGCAGTCGCGCAAGACAACAACGGCGACCTGAAGGAGACCGCCGCATATCTGGAGATGCCCTTGGGGCACGTCCAGGCTGCCGCCTCCTATTACGGTGTTTACCCACAGGAGATCGACGAGCGCATTGAGCGCAACCGCCGCGCAGCACAAGAGGCTCATGCCGCCTTCCTCGCCGCCGGGCAGGCCCTTGCCCGGTGAGGCTGCTGCTCGACGAGATGCTGTCCCCCACCATCGCACGTGAGCTTCGTACCCGTGGTCACGATGTGGAGGCAATCCAAGAGCATCCCGAGTGGTGCTCCTACGACGACCGGCAGGTCATCGACCTCGCCCGGCGAGAGCGCAGAGCGCTCGTCACCGACAACCTCGTAGATATGCGGCCCCTGCACTACGAGGGGATCACCCCAGGAGGACTCGGCGACCATGGCATGATCTTCATCCCCGGCGGACGCCGTCGCACGCGAGCCGACACCGGTCGGCTCGTCGCCGCACTCGAGCAAAAGCTGGCAGCCCACCCAGGAGATAACGATCTCGCCAACGGCGAGGATTGGCTATAGCGTTACCGGCACGGCGTTGGCAGGAAGCAGCTCAGCTCGGGATGTGGCTCAGCGCCTTCGCCGCGAACGACGCGGCGATCGGGCACGGCGCCGTGACGGTCAGGAACCGCCCGGGCGCCAGCGGGACGATCATCGTCGGAACGCCCGCGACGCCGCAGTACGCGGCGCGGCCGCTCACCGCGACCGACATCCGGTCGCGGAGGTGCGCCTGTGGCTTGAGCGTCGAGAAGTCCGTGGCGACCACGGCGAGCGTGACGATGGTCTTGGCGCCCCGCGGCGTGTAGACGCAGGTCGGGCCCTGAGGCGCATCTACCGGCTGGCCGACCGGCCTGCCGAGGATCCCCTGCGCCTGCGCGCGGCTGACGAGCGAGCAGGGGTTGAGCGCCTTGGCGCCCGAGGCGCTGACCTCATCGTCGATCATCCCCGCCTGAGCGCGCGCCTTGACCGGACGGCGGCTGCTCGGCCGCACCTGGTCGGAGCCGAGATACCGCGAGATCGGCCGCACCTGACGGGCGGCCTGGACACGCGCGCCGACGACCCCCTCCGGGGGGGACACAGACGCGGAGGAGGAGGAGGAGGCTGAAGCAGACGAGGAGGAGGACGACGAGGACCCCCCGCACGCGCCGAGGAGGAGCGCCGCGGCGACCGGCAGCAGAGCGCACGAGCCCTTGCGAATTGAACCGCTCATCGCTAGGACCCCGCCGCGAACATCACGTCGACCCAGTAGTTGGTCGCGTTGTAGCTGTTGGAGGGGAAGGTGCTTTCCACGCCGTAGGCGTAAACCCCGTTGGGGCTCGTTCCGTTGGCGAGCGCCTGCAACGGCGGGTTGCTCACCCCGACCGACGCGAAGGCCGCGGGCGTCGCCGAGTAGTGGCCGTTGGGCGCGTAGTAGCCCGCCACGTACGTGGTGCCGGCCGTGACCGCCACCGGGCTCGAGAACGTCACCTGCTGCCAGCCCGATTCGGTCTCGCCCGAGAACGTCGCGGAGGCAAGCAGCGTGCCGCTCGCGCTCCACAGGCTGCCCACGTGGGTGCCGGTGTTCGCGGCGGACTTGTAGAAGCGGATTCCCGTCACCGACCCGTTTCCTTCGGCGGTGAACTTAAGCCCCAGCTCGATCGCGCCGCGGTCGCCCGCGTCGGCCACTTCCGGCGTGGCGTAGTCGAGGATCGTGTCCTCGGGAGTCACCGCGCCCGAGGCCGCGGACTGTGGACCTGTCCCGATCGCGTTGCTCGCCGCGACCTTGAAGGTGTAGGCGGTTCCGTTGGTGAGGCCCGTGACCGTCGCGCTGCGCGCCGCGGCACCCACTTTCACGGGCGTCTGCGCGGTGGCGCCCACATAGGGCGTGACCGTGTAGCTCGTGATCGGGCTGCCGTCGGCATTGGGCGCGGACCAGCTCACCTGCGTCTGCTTGGTCGCCGAGGTCGCGCTCACGCCCGTGGGCGCTTCCGGCGCCGAGGGCGCGGCCACGGCGAACAGCACGTCCACCCAGTAGTTGGTCGCGTTGAAGCTGTTCGAGGGGAAGGTGCTGCTCGCGCCGTAGGCGTACACCCCGTCCGCGCTCACTTCGTTGGCGAGCGCCCGCAGCGGCGGGTTGCTCACCCCGACCGCCGCGAAGGCAGCCGAGGTCGCAGAGTAGTGGCCGTTGGGGGCGAAGTAGCCCGCCACGTAGGTCGTGCCGGCCTTGACCGCGACGGGGCTCGAGAACGTGACCTGCTGCCAGCCCGATTCGCCTTCGCTCGTGAAGGTCGCGGAGGCGAGCAGCGTGCCGGTGGAGCTCCACAGGCTGCCCACGTGCGTGCCGGTGTTCGCGGTCGCCTTGTAGAAGCGGATCCCCGCCACCGAGCCGTTTTCTTCGGGGCTGAACTTGACCCCAAGCTCGACCGAGGCCGTGTCGCCCGAGTCGAGGATCGCCGGCGTCGTGAATTCGAAGATCGTGGCCTCGGGCGTCACGGCGTTCGAAGCCTGCGAGGGTTCGCTGGTCCCGACCGAGTTGGTGGCGCTGACCTTGAACGTGTAGGTCGTGCCGTTGGCGAGGCCGGTCAGGTCGAGCGAGGTGCTCGTGGCGCCTACTTTGATCGCCGTCTGCGCGCTCGTGCCGATGTAGGGAGTGACGGTGTACCCGCTGATCGGGCCCCCGCCTTCGTTGCTCGGCGCCTTCCAGCTCACCTGCGCCTGGTTGGCGGCGACCGCGGCGTACACGCCCGTGGGCGGCGCGGGCGGCCCCGTCGGGGGCACGGGGGCGAACGTCACGTCAACGTAGTAGTTGGTCGCGTTGTAGCTGTTCGAGGGGAACGTGCTGCTCGAGCCGTACGCATACAAGCCGTTCGCGCTGCTCGCGTTGGCGAGCGCTTCCAGGGGCGGGTGGTTGACCCCGGTGGAGCCGAAGCCCGAGCCGGTGGCCGAGTAGTGCCCGTTCGGGGCCAGGTAGCCCGCCACGTAGGTGGTGCCGGCTTTGATCGCCACCGGTTCGGAGAACGACACCTGCTGCCAGCCCGATTCGGATTCATGAGTGAACGTCGCGGAGGCAAGCAGCGTACCGCTCGCGTTCCACAGGCTACCCACGTGCGTGCCGGTGTTGGCGGCCGACTTGTAGAAGCGGATCCCCGTCACCGAGCCTTCGGTGCTCGCCGTGAACTTGACCCCCAACTCCACCGAGCTGGGGTCGCCCGCGTCGGGGAGCGTGGGCGTCGCGAAGTCGAAGATCGTGTCCGCGGGCGTCACCGCGCTCGAGGCCTGCGACGCTTCGCCCGTGCCGACGGCGTTGGTGGCCGCGACCTTGAACGTGTAGCTCGTGCCGTTGGTGAGGCCGGTCACCGTCACCGAGGTGGCGGCCGGGCCCGCGCTCACCGGCGGCTGCGCCGTGGCGCCGACGTACGGGGTCACCGTGTACCCCGTGATCGGGCTGCCGCCTTCGAGAGTGGGCGCTTTCCAGCTGACGAGCGCCTGCTTGGTGGCCGCGGCCGCCGACACGCTGCGGGGCGGGGAGGGCGGCGCTTTTTCGGGCGGGGTCACCGGGTTGGAGTGCGCGGACACCGGACCGGCGCCGTTGGGGTTGGACGCCTGCACGGTGAAGGTGTAGGTCGTGCCCGGCGTGAGGCCCGTGACCGTGACCGAGGTTTCCGGCGGCGTGCCGGTCACCGTGGTGGCTTTCTGCGCGGTGGCACCGATGTAGGGGGTGACTGTGTAGGTGCTCACCACACCGGTCGCGGGCGCCGTCCAGGAGACGGTGGCCGCGCCGGCCTGCGGCGTGGCGCTCACTTCGCTCACCTGCCCGGGGACCGCGGCCGGAGTGAACACCGGGTCCACCCAGTAGTTGGTCGCGTTGAAGCTGCTCGTGGGGAACATCGGCGCGCCGGCGTACGCATACAGGCCGTTGGTGCTCGTGACGCTCGCCGGAACCGCGTGCAGCGGCGGGCTGTTCAGCGTGTTGCCGCCGGCCGGAGACGGGTTGTAGAAGTAATAGGGGTCGCCCGAGTAGTGGCCTTTGGGCGCGAAGTAGCTCACCACGTAGGTCGTGTGCGCAGAGATCTGCACGGGCGTTGAGAAGTTGACCTGCTGCCAACCGGAGGCGGTTTCGCCCGTGAAGGTGGCGGAGGCCAACAGCGTCCCTTCGGCGGTCCACAGGCTGCCCACGTGCGTGCCGGTGTTGAGCGCCGACTTGTAGAAACGCACCCCGCCTACCGTGCCGAACTCGTCAGAGGTAAACTTCATGCCGAGCTCCAGGGAGGTCGGGTCGCCCGCGTCCGGCGTGGTCGGCGTGACGGCTGTGCCCCAAATCGAGCAGGGGCATTCGACTTTGACAGTGACACCCGCGGAAGGGGTCTCGAGGTTGGCGCTGTCGTCGACCGCGCGCGATTTGACGGTGGTCGTGGGGTTGCCGTGCGCCGCCCAACTGTAGGTCCATTTCACCGACTGTTCGGCCGGCGTGGTCAGCGTCGCGGGGTGCCAGGTGGTGCCGCCGTCGGTCGAGACTTCGACGCCCGCCACCACGCCGCCGCCGGCGT
>JBOGYA010000043.1:0-13904 GCA_050696515.1 Solirubrobacteraceae bacterium | reverse complement strand
CCTACAACCCGGGACCCAACCAGGGCGGCTTTGGGTTCTTCGCGGGCTGGGGCGCCCACAACCTCAACAGCGTGATCTCCCAGGGCGAAGCCCACGGCGCGGTCGGTCAGGTGTTGTTGTACTTCAACTGCGAAGTGGTGCCGATCTTGAAAGGGGTTGGGGAAGTCGACCCGACGGCGAGGCTGATCCTGGGCCTGCTCAACCCACCGAGCACGGCACAGTGCAAAACGGCCTTGGCGGGCGCCGCGGCCGGGGCGAAAGCCGCGGGCCTGCAGGGCGCCGTCAACCCGATGGCCCGGCTCGCGGATCGCGTCTTCGGCCAGGGCCCCGACGCCGCGTCGCTGGCGCCGCCGGTGAGCGGAGGAGGTCGCTGATGCAGAAGCGCGCGCCGACGCTGGCGAACATCCTCGTGATCGTGCTGTTCGCGCTGAGCTGCTTCGGGCTGCTGCTGTTCCTGTGGGAGTCCTTCGGCGGCCCGTTGCCGCTGAAGCCGAAGGGCTACCGCTTCACGGTCGAGCTCTCGCGCGCCCTGGCGCTCGGCGAACAGTCCGACGTGCGCATCAGCGGCGTCAAGGTCGGGCACGTCGTCAGCCTCGTGGAGCACTCCAACGGGCTCAACGACGTGACCGTCGAAATGGAGCACCAGTACGCCCCGGTGCCCGCCAACGACCGCATGATCCTGCGCCAGAAGACGCTGCTGGGGGAGACCTACCTCGAACTGCTGCCGCAGCACCCCGCGGCGCGGGCACTGCCCGACGGCGGCCAGATCCCCGCCACCCAGGTCGAGCCGGCGGTGACGCTCGACGACATCCTCTCGTCACTCGACCCGAAGACGCGCGCCGCCTTCAAAGTGTGGCAGCAGACACTCGCCGCCTCGTTCAACGGCCGCGGCGAACAGATCAACTCGGACTTCGCCGAACTCGAACCGTTCGTGGAAAGCGCCAACAAGCTGGTGACGATCCTCGCCTCCCAGGAAGGGGCGCTGCGGGCGACGGTGCACAACACCGGCGTGGTGTTCGACGCGCTCACCGAACGCGACCACCAGTTCCGCGGGCTGATCGAAAACGGGGAGCGGACCTTCCACGCGCTCGCCGCGAGCAGCGCGCAGTTCGCCGACGCCTTCCGCGCGCTGCCCACCTTCGAGCGGCGCGGCGCGGCGACGCTACGCGAATTCGACAGCCTCTCGGCCGCCGCGAGCCCCGTGCTCGACCAGGCGCGCGCGTGGGAGCGGGAGTTCACCCCGCTGCTCGAAGGCGTGCGGACGTTCACCCCACCCTTCAACAGCCTGCTCACCAACGTCGGCCCCTTCTCGAGCGCCTCCAAACGGGGTCTGCCGGCGTTTGAACAGGTGCTCAGCCTGCTCAAGCCGCTGCTCGGCAACGCCAGCCCCACGCTGCGCAACTTCGACCCGTTCCTGAAGTTCACCGGGGAGTACGTCCCGGAGCTGCAGTCGTTCCTCGCCAACGTGACCGCCGCCACCGAGGCGCACAACAAAAACTCTGACACGTCCAACCAGCAGCTCCAGCACTACCTGCGCGGCCTGGTCACGATCAACCCGGAAAGCCTCGCGGTCTACAACAAACGGATCGGCACCAACCGCGCGAACCCCTACTTCCAGCCGGGCGCCTTCCGCCTGCTGGACAACGGCGGCCTGCAGGTGTTCAGCACCGCCGCCTGCGCCAACTCCGCGCCGTCGGTCAACCCGGAAACGGCCAACGAAACGGTGCCGAAGAGCTTGATCGAACAGCTGATCTCAGACCACGTCGCCAACGCCCCGGAAAGCGCCAACGCCGTCGCCGCGCCCGCCTGCATGCAGCAGAGCCCCTTCACGTGGGAAGGCGTCACCAGCCAGTATCCGCACGTCACTCCGCCGCCCGCGAAATAGGCTGCGCCCCGTCAGGCCGGCGCCGCCTTCGCGTACGCCGCCACGATCGCCCGGTGGTGGCCGAGATAGGGGAGCAGGGCGAAGTAGGCTAGCTCGCCGCACAGGCGGGGCAACTCGCCGGTGCGGTCCGCCAGCGCGCGGTGGTGCAGGATCGAGGCGACCCCGCCCACCATCGCCTCGGAGGTGCAGGGCGGCAGGTGGTCGGGGTCGGCGCAGTGGAAGCGCCCTTCCTCCAACAGCGGCGGGAAGATCCTCATCAGCGCGAAGTGGCGCTCGCTTGCGGCGGGGCCCGCGCTGAGGCACTCCACGAGCACCACGCGCGCGCCGTCGGGGTCCTCCGCGAGCGCGCTCAGCAGAGCCGCCAGCCCCGAGCGGACCCGCTCGGGCCAGGGCACCGCGCGCGCCGCCGCCTCCAGCACCCGGCTCTCCGTTCGGGCGATCAGCGCGTCGAGCGCCTGCAGGAAGCAGTCCTCCTTGTTCGTGAAGTGCTCATCGAAGAGCGCCGCCGGAACGTTCGCCGTCTGCAGCACCCGCTCTACGGTGGTGCGATCGTAGCCCCGGTAGGACGCCGTGGCGATCATCGCGTCGAGAATGCGGATTCGGGGGTTGGTGGAGCGGCCTGTTGCCGAAAGGGACGGGCTGGCGGCGGGCTCCCGTGGTGCGCCGAGGTGGCTGCTGTGCAACATCATTCCTCCCTCCCTGCCCGGCGAAGGAGCGGGTGGAGGAGCGCGACCGCTGTCCGGTCGGACCGTGGCTGAGGCCGCGTTTTCCAGGCGCTGAATCCCGGACTGTGAGTTTCCTCTCCCTACTAAGGGTAGTCCCGCCGCCGCCGGGTTGTCAAGGGCACCCGCACACGTTGTCAAGAGTCCCGGCGGCGCCCCGGCGAAGCCTGCGTCCCCGTTCAGGCGATCGGGCTGATCGTCGATCGGCCCTCGGCGGGCCCGGCTTTGTGGGCCAGACGGCGATCGATGAGCTGCGTGGGAACGGTGAGGAAGCGCAGCCGGTAGCGGCCCACCACGATCTCATCGCCGTCCTCGAGCATTCGCCACTCGATCCGCTCGCCGTTGACGAACACGCCGTTGAGGCTGCGATCGTCAAGCACCCGCACCCCGTCAGGTTGGCGCACCAGCAGGGCGTGCCGGCGCGAGACGGTGGGGTCGTCAAAGCGCACGTCCGCCGCGAGGCTGCGCCCCACGCGAGTCCACTCGTGGGTCAGCGCCATCACGGTCGTCTCCCCGTCCTCCTCGTAGGCGAGGTACTCCCCGGGCTGCTCGATCCGCTCTCTGATCTCCGCGAGCCACGCTTCCTCACGCTGGTCGAGTTCCGATCGGCCGGTCCGTCCGACGATCCTGCCGCCGCCCCCCGGAGTGGTGCTCCCGCCTTCGGCCTCCCCCCCGAGGCGCCCGGCGCTGAACAGCGAGGCGCGCACGAAGCCCGCGCCTCCGCAGCCAGGGCAGTCGCTCAGCCTGTCGGATGCCGCCAGGGTCAGGACGTAGCCGCACCGCTGACAACGAAAGGATCCCGCTCCTGCCAGCGTGCCCGAGGTCAGTGACTCCACCATCTCAGCGCTCCTCTTCTCCCGTTGGGTTGCGTCCTGGCGTCCGACTTGCCAACGAAACCTTGTGGCGATCATAACGAGACTTTCCCCGAGAGGTATAGAGGGCTTGTAATAAAGGCTTGTGACCTACCGGAGAACCGCAGCGGCGCGACGCTCGGCAGATCTGGCGGGAGCCGAACTTGGGTAGCGGGGTTGTTCTACCCCCGGCTCGTCTCCTCCAAACGGGGCGCTCCCGGAGCCCGCGGCCCGATGTGAGTAGGGGGCGGTGTGTCCGCCGCGCCGGCGGAGCCGGCGCTCCGCGGCAGGCCGGGAGGACGCTCCGAGGCAGGCCGGGAGGAGTCCGGCGGGCAGCGGCGAACCTCGTGGCATGTCATCCGCGACGGTCACGGACATAGAGCGCTTCGAGCGCGTCCTCCTGCGCCGCGGCGTGGGGGTCCTCACGGCCGACCGCAACCGCTGCGCGGACTGCCGCCGCACCCCACTGGTGGGGGAGCGGGTGCACCTCTATGACGACTGCGGCGCCGTAGTGTGCGAGCTGTGCCGCGCCCTGCGCCGCGACGCGCCCGTGGCCACCGAGACGGTGCGCCACTCCGAGCGCGGCCACGGCGTGCGCCTCAGCGCCCGCGCGGCGTAGTACTCTGCCGCTCGCGATGGGCCCTGTGACCGTGTCGATCCTCATCGACGCTCCCCGCGAGCGGGTCTTCGAGTACCTGCAGGACATCGCCAACCACCCGGAGTTCACCGACCACTACCTCCGCGACTGGCACCTCACCCGCGTGGACTCCGTGGGGCGCGGGGCGGGGGCGCGCTTTCGCGTGGCCGTCCCCGGCAACCGCTTCAGCTGGGGCGACGTGACCTTCGCGGAGGTGCTCCCCCCGCACCGGATCGTCGAGGTCGGCCGCGGCGGCAAGGGCAACCGCGTCCGTACCCTTGGGGTCTATGAGCTGGCCCCCGGCGCGGGGGGTACGACGCGCGTGGAGTTCACCGTGGAGACCCAGCCCGTCACGCTCTCCGACCGCCTGCTGGAGTCCTTCGGCGCGCGCGGGTGGCTGCGGCGCAAGAACATGAAGGCGATGCGCCGCCTGCGCTCGATCATCGAGAGCGGGGAGGGGCGCGGCCGGCGCGTCACGGTCGCCGGCGGGTAGATCGATCCCCGCCCGCCCGGCGCAGTCGGCCGTTAGGCCGCCAGGAGGGTGGCGCAGCCGGCCGCAGGCCGGCGAGCCGGGCCCCTCCTTCCTCAGACAGCCGGGCCCCTCGTTTTCTGTAAAACTGCCGCCTCGCATGTCTCGCCTCTCGCGCAACGCGATCCTCGCCGTGCTCGCCGTGCTCGCGGCGCTCGCGCTGGGGGCCTGCGGGGACTCCCACACGCGGGTCACGACTGGCACCTACGCGGGGGGATCGGGCAAGAACGCCCCCTACCTCAACGTCGGGCCGCTCGTCTACGAGGTCCAGCTCTCCCGCCAGCTCAACCCCTACGACACCGAGGATGCCTCCTACCTGCTTGGCCTCACCCCCGCGCAGCGCGCGCTGCGCCCCGGCGAAGAGTGGTTCGGGGTATTCATGCAGGTCTACAACAACAGCGGGCTGCCGCACCCCGTCGCGACCGACCTCACGATCAGCGACACCCTGGGCAACACCTACTTTCCTCTCGCCCCCGGCGCGGCGAACCTCTTCGCCTACCGCGCGGGGGACGTGCCCGCCAGCGGCCGCGTGCCCGCCCCCGACACCGTCGCCGCCGACGGCCCCACTCAGGGGGCGCTGCTGCTCTACAAGATCAAAGTGGAATCGCTCGACAACCGGCCGCTTACGCTGAAGGTCGTCGACCCCGGCAACGCCACGCAGACGGCCTCGGCCGAACTCGACGTCTAGAGAGTGGCGCGGTCGGCCGTAGGCCGGCGAGCCGGGCCCCTCTTCTTTTAGACAGAACCGGCCCGCAAACCGGCTTCGAGCACCTGCTTCGCCACCGGCGCCGCGGTCGCTCCGCCCGCGCCGTCGCGCACCATCAGCACCGCCACCGCGATCTTCGGGTGCAGCGCGGGGGCGAACGCCGCAAACCACGCGTCGGTGTTCTGCGGGTTACTCTGTTCGGCCGCGCAACTCGCTGCGGACTTGTGTTCTTCGGAGCCGTGTTCTTCGCCTTCCGTGCCCTTACGTTCGCTGCCGCCCGCGGCGCAGGAGCTCGGGCTGCCGAGTTCCGCGGTCCCTGTCTTACCCGCCACCACCACTCCGGGGATCGCCCCCGCGGTGCCCGTGCCGAAGCGCACCACGTCGATCATCAGGCCGCGCACCGTGCGCGCCGTTGCCGCGCTGATCGCGCGCACGCTCTTCCCACTGCCGCCGTCCGCTCCGAGCACGAGGGTCGGCGTCGGGCGCCTCCCCCCGTCGGCGATCGTCGCCGCCACGGTCGCCATCTCCAGCGCGCTCGCCTGCACCTGATCCTGGCCGATCGCCGTCGAGCCCACGGCGAGTTCGCCCTTGATGGCGGCGGCCCCCGGAATGGTGCTCTCGGCGGCCCCCGCGATCCCCGTGGGGTGGTTGAAGCCGAACCGTTCCGCCGTCGCCACCAACCTCGCCGCGCCCAACTTCACCCCCAGCGGGGCAAACACTGAGTTGCACGACACCGCGAACGCCTCCACCAGCGAGCCCCCGCATTCCTCCCCGTTGGCGTTGTGCAGCTTCACCCCGTCCAGTGTCGCCGCGGTCGCGTAGGGGAAGGTGCTCTTCGCGCTCGCGATCCCCGCGCTCAGCACCCCGCTGACGGTAATCATCTTGAACGTCGACCCGGGTGGCTGCAGGGCGTCCAGGCCGATCCCCGCCACCCCCAGGATCTGGCCGCTGGCCGGCTCCAGCGCGATCACCCCGCCGTACTGACCCCCCAGCGCGCTCACCGCCGCGCTCTGCACCGCCGGGGAGATCGTGGTCCGCACCGCGTCCCCCGCGTGCGCGCTCGCGCTCGCGAGCACCCGCTCGCGGCCTTCGCCCACGGCTTCCCCGGCCGCCGCGTGGGGGGACGTTGGGGATCCCGTGCTTTCGGCGAGCAGCTCGCCCCCCGGGGTGCCCCGCAGGCGTTCGTCCTCGGCGAGCTCCAGTCCGCTCGCCCCTACGATCGCGTTCGCCGGCACCCCCTGTTCCTCCAGCGTCCGCAGGCTGCCTTCGGGGATCGGCCCCACTTCGCCCACCACGGCGCTCGTAGCGGCCCCCAGCGGGGAGCTCCGCGTCCCCGTCGCGGTGGCTGGTCCTTCCGCCAGCACCGTTCCGTTGCGCGCCAGCAGCGCCGCCCGGGGGGGCAGCGCCGTGCGCCTGCTCAGCCGCTCGCCCGGCCGCAGGCCCGGGAAGGCGAGCGCGCGCGACCACGCCACTCGCACCCCTTCTTCGGGTCCCGCGACGATCGGCAGCCTGAAGCTCTCGGTGAGGGTGCCCCACAACCGGGTGCGCACCCGCACCGACACCACCTCCACGCTCCCCGCCGCTCCCCGCGGGGCGCCCGCCACTCGCTCGCCGCTCGCGGTCGCCGTCGCCAAGGCTTCCTGGTAGGCCCGCGCGAATTCGCTCACCGTCACCTCCCGCTGGGAGGCGGGGGCGATCTCGCTGTACATCGCCGCGTAATCCCCCTGTGCCCACGAAGCCGCGAAGCGCGCCGCGAGCGCGGGGGCGGCGGATGACGAGTGGTGCTCCGCGCCCACCACCGCCCCTGCGAGGAACGCCGCCGCCGCCAGCGCGATCATCGCTCGCGCGCGGCGCACACGCTGGTGGCGCTCCCTTTGCGCCCCGTCCCGATTGGAGACCGATGCGGCAGTCATCGCCCAACGCCGGTTCTCACATCACGGAACGGTAGAACATGGGCGTGACGACGCTCGACTGGACGATCCTTCTATTCGTCGCGATGCTCGCTCTCTTCGGCCTGCGCCAGGGCTTCATCGTGGGGGTGCTCTCCTTCGGGGGGTTCGCGCTCGGCGCGTTCATCGGCACCCGCATCGGTCCGCTGCTGCTCCCTCAGGGGGCCGCCTCGCCCTACGCTCCCGCCTTCGGCCTCGTCGGCGCGCTGCTCGCCGGGGCGATCCTCGCCACCGGCCTGGAGGGGCTCGGCTGGCGGCTGCGCCGCACCACCATGCTGATCCCCGGCCTCGGCCTGCTCGACGGCGCGCTCGGCGCGCTGCTCAGCGCCGCGGTCGGTCTCGGGGTCGTGTGGATCGTCGCCGCGGTCGCCGCGCAGATTCCCACGGCCACCACGCTGCGCGCCGACATCCAGCGGTCGGCGATCCTGCGCGACCTCAATGGGCTGCTGCCGCCCTCCGGCCCGATCCTCAATGCGCTCTCGCGCCTCGACCCCCTGCCTTCGATCCCCGGCCCGCTGCCCGCCCTTGCGCCTCCCCCGCCGCGCATGGCGCTCGATCCCGGGGTGCGGACGGCCTCGCGCAGCGTCGTGCGCGTGCTTGGCACTGCCTGCGGCCTGGCGATCGAGGGCTCCGGTTGGGTTGTGCGGCCGGAAGAGGTCCTCACCAACGCACACGTCGTCGCCGGCGAGAGCGACACCACCGTGGAGGTTCAAGGCCTGCCTCCGGGCCTCCCCGCCCAGGCGATCGCCTTCGACCCCACCGTCGATCTCGCGGTGCTGCGCGTTCCCGGCCTCTCGCTCCCCGCGCTGAGCCTCCTCCCGAACCCCTCCTCGGGCAGCGCCGGGGCGATCCTCGGCTATCCCGAAAACGGGCCCTTCGACGTGCAGTCGGGGCGCATCGGGTCCACCGCGCAGGTGCTCACGCAGAACGCCTACGGCCAGGGGCCCGTCTCCCGTCTGCTCACCCCGCTGCGCGGCCTTGTGCGCCCCGGCAACTCCGGGGGGCCCGTCGTGGACCCCACGGGCGCCGTCCTCACCACCGTCTTCGCCGGCACCACCGGCGCCGGCCCCCACGGCGGCTACGGCGTCGCCAACGCCACCGTCGCCCACGTGCTCGCGGGCGCCGGCGCTGCCGTGGGGACCGGGCCGTGCGATACGCAGTGAGCTAGGCTGACCGCCATGCCCAAGACTCTCGTGATCGCCGAGAAGCCCTCCGTGGGGCGCGACCTCGCGCGCGTGCTACCCGGGACCTTCAAGAAGGAAGAGGGCTTCCTCGAGGCGGAGGAGCACGTCGTCACCTGGGCTGTCGGCCACCTCGTGCAACTCGCCGAACCCGACGAATACGACCCCAAGTTCAAGCGCTGGCGCATGGAGGACCTGCCGATCGTGCCCGACCGCTTCAAGCTGGTCGTGCGCGACGAGCGCTCCCGCAAGCAGATGTCGGTCGTCACCCGCCAGCTCTCCCGGGATGATGTGGGCGAGGTCATCAACGCCTGCGACGCCGGGCGCGAGGGGGAGCTGATCTTCGCCTACATCTACGAGAAGGCCGGCTCCGCCCTGCCCGTGCAGCGCCTGTGGCTGAACTCGATGACCACCGCCGCCATGCGGGACGCCTTCGCCTCCCTGCGCCCCGCGGCGGAGCTCGCCCTGCTCGAGCAGGCCGCCCGCTCGCGCTCGGAGTCCGACTGGATCGTGGGCATGAACGCCACCCGCGCCGCCACCATCCGCCTGCGCACCTCCTTCGACGGGGCGGTCTCGCTCGGGCGCGTGCAGACCCCCACGCTCGCGATCGTCGCCCACCGCGAGGAGGAGATCAAAGCGTTCGTGCCCGAGCCCTACTGGCTCGTGGACGCCGTCTTCGCCGCGCCGCCCCTCGACGGGGGGGGCGCGGTCTCCGCGGCAGGTGGCGTGGCCGCCGGCGGGTTCGATGCCGATGGGGATGGGAATGGGGATGGGGCTGCCGCCCGGGGGGCCGCTGTGGGGGAGGGCGTGACCGCGGCGGGCGGGCCTCCTGGCGAGCGTGTCTACCACGGCCGCTTCCACGCCGGCGCCAAACCGCGCCTTGCGACCGAGGAGGAAGCCGTCGCGATCGTCGAGGCGTGTGCGGGTAAGCAGGCCACCGTCACCAAGCTCGAGGTCAAGGAGCAGCGCGAGCGCGCCCCCATGCTCTACGACCTCACCTCGCTGCAGCGCGACGCCAACACCCGCTTCGGCTTCTCCGCCCGCCGTACACTCGGCGCCGCCCAGCGCCTGTATGAGGAGCACAAGGCGCTCACCTACCCCCGCACCAACTCGCGCTACCTCACGAAAGACATGATCCCCGAGATCAAGCCCACCGCGGAGCTTGTGGGCGCGGGCAAGGAGTACGCCAAGGCCGCCGCCTACGTCGCCTCCATGGACTCGCTGCCCCTCGCGCGTGTCGTCAACGACGCCAAGGTCACCGACCACCACGCCATCATCCCCACCCGCTCCGAGCACAAAGTCGAGCGCATGAGCGACGACGACCGCCGCATCTACGACCTCGTCGCCCGCCGCTTCCTCGCCGTCTTCCACCCCGAGGCTGTGTTCGAGAACACTCGCGTGGAGACCACCGTCCCCGCCGCCGGTGGTGCCCGCGCCGGCAAGTATGTCTTCCGCACCCGCGGCAAGCTCCTGATCGTGCCCGGCTGGCGCGGCGTCTACGGGGAGCTCCCCGCTGACACCGGCGAGCACGCGCGCGCCGGGGAGGAGGACGAGGGCTCCGATCAGCAGCTTCCCCGCTTGATCGAGGGCGAGCACGTGCACACGCGCGAGATCAAGTCCCTCGCCAAGGAGACCAAGCCCCCCCGCCGCTACTCCGACGCTTCCCTGCTCGGCGCGATGGAGACCGCCGGCAAGCTCGTCGACGACGACGAGCTGCGCGAGGCGATGAAGGAGTCGGGGATCGGCACTCCCGCCACCCGCGCCGCGATCATCGAGCGTCTCATCCAGGTCGGCTACATCGAGCGCGACGGGCGCTCGCTGGTGGCCACCGAGAAGGGCCTCAACGTCGTGCGCCTGCTCGGCCGCCACCCCCTCACCTCCCCCGAATTGACGGGCCGCTGGGAGCACCGCCTCGACGCGATCGAGCGCGGCGAGGACTCCCGCGAGCGCTTCATGGGCGACATCGCCGGCTTCGCCGGGGAGACCGTGAAGATGCTCGACCACGCGCTCAAAGACGTCCGCATCCCCAAAGCCACGCTCGGGCCTTGCCCCGTCTGCGGGCACCCGATCATTGAAAACCGCAAGGGCTACTCCTGCTGGGCGCGCACCGACCCCGGCTGCGGCTTCGTGATCTGGAAGTCCAAAGCCGGCAAGCAGCTCCCGCTCGCCGTCGCTCGCGAGCTGATCCGTACCGGCTACACCGCTCGGCCCGTCACCGGCTTCCGCGGGCGCTCCGGGCGCTCCTTTCGCGCTCACCTCGCCCTCCAGCAGACCGCAGATGGCAAATGGCGCGTCGAGTTCAACGAGAACTGGGCCAAGGAGGGGGCCAAGCCCCCCGATCACGAGACCGCCCCCGACGGGGGCGCCGCCGCGGCCGCTGAGCCCGAGCAGGCGGTTGAGCACGTGACTGCCCGCGCCGCTGTGTGACCGGTCCGCCAGGATGCCGTGGTGGGCCGGTTTGAGTGGCGGGGGGTCCCCGCGATCGCTTTGAAGATTGACTGTATAGCGATGGTATGGGACGTAGGTGTTGTTATTAACTTTTTGGAGCGCGTCTAACCATGGTGGGACGCGCTCTGGATTTTTATATATAACCCCAACCCTCGTATTACTATAGTATCTGTATCGGGGGGATGCGTCTGCGGGTCGTCGGGTCGGTGCGCCACCATGGACGCAGTGCCGATCACGCTCGTCACCGGACCCGCCAACGCGGGCAAGGCCAGGGTGGTGATGGACGCCTTGCGCGCTCACTGCGCACGCGCGGAAGAGCCGCTCTTGGTGGTGCCCACCCACGCCGACGTCGATCGCTACCGGCGCGAGCTCGCCCGCGAGAAGCTCGCGCCGGCGGTGCGGGTGGAGCGTTTCCATGGGCTCCTTGCCGAGGTCGTCCGTCGTGTGGGCTCCTCCGAACGGCCACTCGGGCGCTTCACCCGTGAGCGGGTGATCGCGGCGGCGCTCGAACGCACGCAGCGGGGCGCTGCCCGTGCGCGGGAGTCGCATCCGACCGGTGGCGCGGCCGCAACAGGCACGGCGCCCGCGGTCCCTGGCGCAGCCGGCACGGGGCGGGCGCCGTCGGTCCCTGGCGCAGCCGACACGGGGATGCGGGCGACTCCCGGCGTGGTGCGCGCCCTGGCCGCGCTGGTGGGGGAACTGGAGGTCGAGCGCGTCACCCCCGGGCGCCTACGCGAGGCGCTTGCCGCGTGGGCCACAGCGGACCCCACCCACGCCCGCCGCGCGCGGGAGCTCGCGGAGCTCTTCGCGGAGTACCGCCGTGCGCTGGATGGACTCGGACCCGCCCGGGTGAGCGCCGAGCGGCGGGCGACGAGCGCGCTCGACACGCTGCGCCGCGCCCCCGCGCTGTGGGGCGCCACGCCGGTGCTGCTCTACGGCTTCGACGACTTCGCGGAGCTGCAGCTGGACGCGATCGAAACGCTGGGCGTAGTGGTGGGGGCCGCGGTGACGGTCTCGCTCGCCTACGAGCCCGGCCGCACGGCGTTCGCGGGTCGCGGGGACACCTTCCAGCGCCTGCTCCCCCTCGCGGCCGAGCACCGCCGGCTAGAGCCTCGTGCCGATCACTACGCGCCCGCCTCGCGCGCCGCGCTGCACCACCTGGAGCGCTTCCTGTTCGAGCCTGGCCCCCCCGCCGTGAGCGCGGGTGAGGCGATGCGGCTACTTTCCCCCGCCGTGAGCGCGGGGGAGGCGCTGCGGCTATTTCCCCCCACCGTGAGCGCGGGGGAGGCGCTGCGGCTGCTGGAGGGCGGGGGGGAGCGCGCGGAGCTCGAGCTGGTCGCGGAGGAGGTCCTGGCGCTCATCGAGCGCGGGTGGCACCCCAGTGAGATCGCCGTCGCACACCGCACCCCCGCGAGCGTGGCGGAGCTGTTGGGGGAGGTCTTCCGCTCCTACGGCATCCCCTTTGCGCTGGAGCGGCGCCTGCGGTTCGCGCACACCGCGATCGGCCGCGCGCTGCTGGGACTGCTCGCCGCGGCCTTCCCTGAGTCCAGCGACGGCGGGCTCGGTGACTTGCTCGCATGGCTGCGCGCGCCCGGGGTGCTGCATCGCCCGGAGCTCGCGGATACTTTGGAGAGGCGCGCGCGGCGCGAGGGCGCGAGCAGCGCGGCGCAGGCGCGCGCGCTGTGGGAGGCCGAGCACTGGCCGCTGGAGACCCTCGATCGGCTGCGGGAGGCGGCGGTATCGGTACCCGCCCGCCCGGCTGCGCTGATCGACTGCACGGCGTTGGAGCTCGAGCGGCTGGGCGGCGGCTCACGGCTGCCCGACCCAGCCCTTCGGGCTGTGTGCCCCCGACCCAGCTCTCCGAGCTGTGTGCCCCCGATCGGCCGGGCGCCGACGCTCGCGGAGCTGACGGAGGCGCGCGCGCTGGCGGCTGCTCAGGCGGCGCTCGAGGAGCTGCGAGAGCTGGCCCACTCGGCGCCGGACCTGGCCCCGGACGCGCGCGAGCTGCTCGCGACCCTGCGCGGGTTGGAGCTGGTGGTCTGGGAGGAGGAGGCCACCCGAGCGTCGGCCGGAGCCGTGGCCGACGTGCCTGGATACTCGTCCGCCGGCTCGCCGGCTGCCTCTTCTGGGACCTACCCCGCTGGCGCGGTCGGCGGGATCGCCGCGGCGCCGGGCCCACCGGGCGCGGTGGCGGTGCTCGACCCGCTCGCCCTGCGCGCGCGCCGGGTGCGAGCGCTGTTCCTGTGCGGCCTGCAGGAAGACGTCTTCCCCGCTCCCGCGCAGCCCGAGCCGTTTCTCTCCGAGGAGGAGCGCCGCGGACTCGCGGAAGCCTCGGGCCTGAGGCTCGGGCGCCCGGTGGACGCGCTGGCGGCCGAGCGCTACCTGCTGTACGCCGCGGTCTCGCGCCCGGAGGAGCTGCTGGTGCTGAGCTGGCACACCGCGGACGACGACGGTCTGCCGAGCGCGCGCTCGCTGTTCGTGGATGACGTGTGCGACCTGTTCGCATGCGATCCGTACGCTGGCCGATCTTCGATCGGCCGCACCCGGCGGGCACTGGGTGAGGTGGGGGAGGGGAGGGGTTCGGGAGTGGCGAGCTCCCACGTGCCGCCGACGGGCCGGGGCGGGATCGCGCCGCTACGCGATCCGCGGGTGCTGGCGGAGCTGCGCGAGCGAGTGTGGTCGGCGTCGAGTATGCAAGCGTGGGCGGGCTGCCCGGTGCGGTGGTTCGTGGAGAGCCTGCTGCGCGCGGAGGACCTCGAACCCGAGGCCGAGCCCCTGGCGCGCGGGGGCCTCGCGCACGCGGCGCTGCGCGACGTGTTGGAGGGCCTGCGCAGCGAGACGGGCTCCGCGCGGCTGCGCCCCGAGCTGCTGCCGCGCGCGCGCGAGCTGCTGCGCGCGGCGCTTGCCGAGCACGCGGGTGAGTACCCGCTCTCCACCGCCCCCGAGCGCGTGCCGGGGATGCGCAGACGGCTGGAGGCGGACCTGGAGCGCTACCT